>JAGBUF010000033.1 GCA_017630975.1 Paraprevotella sp.
GGAACAATTGGCGATTTTAGCGAATTGAAAGATGCCATAACCGATGCCAATACTTTCCTACAGGGTGAAGACTTGAGCAAATATCCAGCAGAAGCTATTGCGCAATATCAAGACGCCATCAACATGTCGCAATCGCTCATTGACGAAGGGAAAGTGAATCAAGATATTATTAATGAACAGATTAGTATTCTCAGAACCAGCAAGACCAAATTGAAAGCCACATCAGGAATAAAATTTGACTACAGCGACGTTGCCATAGGCTATGATACCGAACGCGGATTTAAGCACCCCGGAGCATTCCACACTGCTGCTGATTTTGAGCGTGTGAAATCACAGAAAACATCAAACTCCAAAGTAAGGTCGGCATACCAAGTGCTCATCAACGCAGAATACTCACAATCCACCATCAATACCTACCCTGTTGAAACTATCGTACGCGGAGGAGGCGTGGGTGAAAATTACATCAACGCAGCACGTGGGGCAACCATGGCTTACCAAAACGCATTGCGATGGAAGATTGACGGTACAGAAGATAATGCCAGAAAAGCAGTACAGATTTTGAACGCATGGGCACAAACAACAAAGCTTGTCACCGGTAACTCTAACTATGCCTTGGCTTCCGGACTATACGGATACCAATTCGCTAACGCTGCTGAACTGATGAGGGACTATGAAGGATGGACTGAGACAGACTTCCAAACTTTCAAACAATGGATGCTCAACGTATGGTATCCACCATGTATCAGTTTCTTACGCGGAAGAAACGGCACATGGGAGAATGTAGGAAGATGGTGGCAAGCACCGGGACATTATTGGTCCAATTGGGGACTTTGTAATGCTTTGGCAGTCATCAGTATCGGTATTTTATGCGACGATGTGTTCATCTACAATCAAGGTATGTCATATTTCAAGTATGACCAAGTGGGGACCTTTACCGATCCTAGAACCGCCAATCCGATATTGAATGATGGACTGACAGAATTCTTGGGGAATCTCGTAGTAACTACATCCGAATCAGATCTTGAAACCGGTGCTTATGGGAAATTGGGACAGATGCAGGAAAGCGGACGTGACGTGGGACATGCTGCGATGGCTGCAGGATTAGCTATAGATATTGCTCACGTGGGTTGGAACCAAGGGGATGACTTATTCTCATATATGGACCACCGTTTGGCTGCCGGCATAGAGTACATAGCAGCGCAAAACCTCAACGTGGAAGGACTACCATGGACCAATTACCATTATGGCGAAAGCGGTTTGCATTGGTCAGACGGTAGAACATGGATACAAACAGGACCGGCACTGGGAGAACAAATCCGCCCATATTGGGGTACCGTCATCGGACATTATGAAGGCATCAAAGGTGTGGAAATGCCATTCTCCAAACAGGTGTACAACAAGATGGGAACTGATGGTGGTGGATTGGGAAGCACCAGCGGTGGCTACGATCATTTGGGATATTCTGTACTGATGAATACATACAATGGAATTGCCCCATCTGAGAAAGTACCAACAACTCTCACACCGATGATGCGATACAATGGCAAGACGATTGCTCATAATGAGTTGGGAGGACTGACCAACACATTCCAAACCAATGTAAATACAGGAGTGCCCGTTGGTGCTGTCATCACATTGATGCCACAACTACCGGCAGGAGAAGAGGATACCGGAAAATGGACTTGGAATACCGGTGAACAAACAAAGGATATTACTATCACAGCCAATAAGAGTTATCTATACCGAGCTACCTATACCAATACCCACGGCGTGACAAGCGAACAAGTCTTCGCCATTGCTGTACAAGGCGATTGCGAGGAAGATGTTCTGTCTCCTGTCATCAGCTACAGTGGTAAAAATATCAATGCATGCGAGGCAAACGTGCTATATGGCAGTCAAGTGACCCTGACAATAAACGGCGGTAGCGGTTATTGCACATTCCTTTGGGAAAATGGAAGTACCGGACACGAAATTACAATTCCGAACATTACTACCAGCCGTAATATCTCCGTCATCCGTACCAATCAGGGGGGCAGAAAGCAAAAAATCACATTCCGTATCAACGTACAAAGTATACGTCCGGACTTCATTGTCAATGGAACAACCTATTCTGACTCCACTATCATCATTGTCAATGCCGGAGATAATGTCACACTCACCCCAATGGTTTCAGGAATGCAACAATACGGTACATGGCAATGGAACGATGGGACTACAGAAAAAGATTTCATCTTGAACGACATCCAATCATCCGGTAACTATACTGTGGAATACTTACTCAACAACGGTGAAATACAGACACTGACCTACAAAGTATTCGTGCAAGAAGAGGATTACTACAAAGCGGAGAATGGTGTATATTACATCTTACACGAACCTACAAATACTTATTTGACTCACAAAGGGGCAGCTACAGCGCCAAGATTTGAACCCTTGCAGTCACCATCACCGACACAGCAATGGGATATTCTTGCCACATCCACATCGTATAGTTTCCGCACATTGGCTGATAGTACTTTCATGAACAAGGACGGTGAAATGCAGGACAGACAAATCAAAGTGTTCCGTTTCAATTCTGCCGTTGGTTCTGACCTCATTGCCATCCGAAACAATGGAAAGAGTGGAAATGTGTTCTGGTCTGTTAGCGAAAATGGTTCGGTTGATTACGCTGCATCGGCAACTGTGCAGGATTTTAACTTCAAACTTATCCCTGCAGATGAAATTCTCAATAGTATCCATCAAGTAGAAGATAAAGGTGGCGTGAAAAGAACCGAGTTCTACAATCTGAACGGCATCCGACTGGCACAACCTCAACGTGGCATCAATATTCGGAAAACCATATATGAAAATGGTTGTATTGTAACGGAAAAAATACTCATCAAAGATTAGACGAAAATTTTTCAACCTGGAAACATAAAAACAGACTTCCCCAAAAATGTCCCACTTTAGTACAAGACTAAGGTGGGACAAGTTTTATACA
>JAGBUF010000281.1 GCA_017630975.1 Paraprevotella sp.
AATCCTATAATTGCCTATCTTTGTAGCAATATTTGACACAGAACAACCATCATGAACAATCATCAAGATACGATTTGCGCCATTTCCACAGCACAGGGAGGAGCCATAGGCGTAATTAGAGTATCAGGCTCAGAAGCAATTGCTATCACCTCAAAAATATTCGTTCCGCTAAACAATATACCGTTGGAAGAACGAAAGGCTTATACACTCATTTTCGGAAAGATTATGGGTGACAACAATGAAATGATAGACGAAGTATTGGTATCACTTTTCCGTGCCCCCCACTCCTATACCGGAGAGGATGCGGTGGAAATATCATGCCATGGATCTACATACATTCTCCAACAAATCATGCAGCGACTCATCCATGAGGGTTGTCGCATGGCAAAACCCGGAGAATACACTCAGCGAGCGTTCCTGAACGGCAAGATGGACCTGAGTCAAGCCGAAGCTGTGGCAGACCTCATAGCCTCATCATCGGCTGCCACACACCGTTTGGCAATGAACCAAATGCGCGGAGGATTCAGCAAGGAGTTATCTGCGTTGCGCGACAAATTGCTTCACTTGACATCGCTGATGGAACTGGAGCTGGACTTCAGTGACCACGAAGAACTGGAATTTGCAGACAGAAGCGAACTACAAAGCATCGCTGATGAAATTGAACACCTCATTTCAAAACTGACGGATTCATTCAGTATTGGAAACGCCATCAAAAATGGAATCCCCGTCGCTATCATCGGAGAGACCAATGCAGGGAAGTCAACACTGCTAAATGCACTGCTGAATGAAGAAAAAGCCATCGTCAGCGACATTCATGGTACCACCAGAGATGTGATTGAAGACACCATCAACATACAAGGCATCACCTTCCGTTTCATAGACACTGCCGGTATCCGAGAAACTTCCGACACTATTGAGAGTATAGGTATAAAACGAACTTTTGAGAAGTTGGAGCAAGCCAATATCGTACTATGGATGATTGACGGCAAGGACAATAAAAACATCTGTACATTAAAAGAGGAACTTCTTCCCCTATGCAAAGGGAAACAGCTCATCATTCTTTTCAATAAGACTGACTTACTGAATGAGCAACAAAGAGCCGCTCTCACATCATCGCTGTCCGATATTGATGCACCACAATTATTCATTTCAGCCAAAAGTGGTAAAGGACTTTCATCATTAGAAAATAAGTTGGTAGAAACGGCACATATACCAGAAATCAGTCAAAACGACATTATCGTAACAAATGTGCGTCATTACGAAGCCCTTACCCTCGCCTTATCTGCCATCCATCGCGTTCAAGAAGGACTAACTTACAACCTCTCCGGTGATTTCATCAGTCAGGATCTGCGCGAATGCATCCACCACCTCAGCGACATCGCCGGCGAAGTAACCACAGATTCAGTTCTTGAGAATATCTTCAAGCATTTCTGCATCGGGAAATAAGAGCAGCAAACTCAAATACTACTCAATAACACGGAAACAATCGGAAACAACTGGAACTTGTGAAAGTTATAAATATAATTCAGGTTGTTTCCGTTTAGTTTTGCTTCATACAGACATATTTGAAATATAGTAGATTTGGCACACGTTTTGGCACACGTGTGCCATCATGTGCCAAATTTCTCACATAAATCGGTCAAGTTTACCAATGGTATCGGAAGTTATGAGATTCTAAGAACAGCATAGAATCTCATAACACGTATTATTTAAATGCGTTAATAAGAGGAAGCAAGTCAAGCTGCGCGCGTCTTGCCGCCTCGACGTTGCCCGAGAGATAATCACGGCACATCTTTACGGTAGCGGCAGGCATAATATTCGAAAGC
>JAGBUF010000282.1 GCA_017630975.1 Paraprevotella sp.
GAACCATCGAAGGAGGTTGACCAAATGATACCATTTTGTGTTTCTATAATATCAGACGATGTAAAATCAGGATAACTATTAACCTTTTCGGTTTGTGTGTCCAAACACATAAGTGCTGTCGCTGATATAATCCAAATATTACCTTCTTTATCTTCCATTATTTTTGTAATGGCTGCGATATCTTGAAGTGTTTTGTCCTCAATGTGGTGAAAGGTTTCCTTTTGTGGATCAAACCAAAATAGTGTGCATGACGTTCCAACCCAGATTTTTCCATTTCTTGATGCGCAAAGAGCCGTAATGCGGTGGTCGTCCTTGTTTTCTGCTCCTCCCATGCGTGGAACTGAATAATGTCTTATATGTGAACCATCATATCTGTCAAGTACGTGCGATGTACCAATCCAAATAAAACCATTTGTATCTTGTGCGATGCTATGAACAGAAAGATTGGATAGTCCTTCCGCTTTTCCATAGCGATGAATGATATGTGTTGTTTCACTCATGCAGTCTGCGGAGTGACAAAAGATGATGGTAAGTGCGATGAGTAGGTATCTAAAAATGTTCATACAGTAATCTACTTTTTTGCAAAAATAAGAAAACCATGAGAAGATGGAATGTATCTATCGTTCATTTTATTTCGTTTTTCTTTCAATGTTCAAAAATAAGCAGTAAACTTGTTTTGTTTTAGTTCTAATCTGATTATATTTGTCCTATAACCAAAAACTATAATACTATGATGAGAGTAAGATTGTTAACTGTATGTTTGTTGTTGTGCTCATTTTTGAACATAACAGCACAAAAAGAAATCAAACTGACATGTGATGTTTCATATAATGACGTAAGTCCATCGTGTGTTTTAGATATTGCCGAACCAGTTGATGTAGGTAGTGATGCATTGCGTCCGGCAGTAGTTTTCATCCATGGCGGTGCATGGAGCGCAGGTTCAAAGGATGATATGGTGTTCAGAAATTTGATGATTGATTATGCCAAACAAGGTTATGTCACTTTATCTGTAGAATATCGTTTTCATCAAGAGGCGGAATTTCCGGCATGTATTGAGGATGTGAAGTGTGCAGTCCGTTGGTTGAAAGCTCATGCTAAGGAATATAAGGTGGATCCTGAACGTATTGGCTGTACCGGTCATTCAGCCGGTGGACATTTGGCGATGATGTTGGCTGTTTCATCCGAGAATACAGCATTGGAGGGTGACGGACCATGGAAAGAATATTCAAGCAGTGTGGCATGTGCAGTCGGTTGTGCACCGCCGACGGAGATTGGAAATCCGAATATCCCATGGGCTCAACACCCGGAATGGTGGCCCATTGGTTATATAAAAGCCGGTCAACCTCCTTTATTGTTATTGCAAGGAAGTGAAGATCCGCTCGTCCGTCCGCACCTAACGGATGATTATGTCAATAAAATGCGTAAGGCGGGTTCTAATGTGGATTATATCCGTATAAGAGGAAATCATGATGTGGCATATAATGCCGGTCTGGAATTTACTCGTCCTGCTATGGACGCATTCTTTGCTCGTCATCTGCAACACATGCGCCCCGAACAACAGATTGTAAAAGTGAAAGTACCCGAAGCCGGTGGTAGCGGAAGATTTAAAGCTTTTGCTTTGTCAGAGCGTTCTTTGCCCGGATTTGTGGTGTATCGTCCGGTAGATATGAACAGATATGTTTCCCGTAATGGTAAACTTCCCGTTGTTGTATATGCCAATGGGGGATGTATGAACACTTCTGTACATGTAGAAAAGATGTTGACAGAAATAGCTTCTCACGGATATATTGTAGTAGCTATAGGAGAGATGCAGAATTATCCGCATGATCGTGCGGAGCAACCGACACCTTCTTCCATGTTGGTAGATGCAATGGATTGGGTTGTGGCGCAGAATGCTGATACCAAGAGTGCCTATTATAATAAGGTGGATGTAGATGCGATTGCGGCAGCCGGACATTCGTGCGGTGGCGCGCAAGTGCTGGCAGTTGCCAATGATAGTCGCATCAAAACTTATATGATTTTGAATGCAGGAATGGGCGAAATGGAAATGGCTGGGGCCAGTAAGAAATCACTGAAACAATTGCATGCTCCTATTATATATATGATAGGGGGAAAGGGTGACATTGCATATGAAAATGCCCGTCAGGATTATAAAGCTATCAAGAAGGTTCCTGTCGTTTTTGCTGATATGCCTAAGGCTGGACATGGTGCTACCTTTGCGCAACCTTTTGGGGGCGATTTTGCCAAGATGAGTGTCCGCTGGTTGGATTGGCAGTTGAAGGGACACGAACAGAACTCGAAGTTATTCCTTGAGGCGGATGTAAAAGAGTTTCCTGAATGGACAATGGAATCAAAGAACTTTAAATAAACAAATCATCCCGAGTGATTATTTTGTGTCACTCGGGATGATTTTTGATATCTAATATTAGAGCTCGTCCTGAATATTGCAGTTACATTCTTTTAATACCAACAAGCACTTGTTGATGTCGGTGGGGCGGATGATGACATTCGCTACATCTCCATCTGCAAAGGCATACATATATTCAATGAAAATCTGTTTCTCTGCCAAATGATCGAGAATAGCGGAAAGTGAACCTGCTACATTCGGGCATTTAATCCAAACTACATCGGTGAGCATCACCGCAAAATTTTCATTGCGCAACACTTCTACTGCTTTGTCTACTTCCGATACAATCAGTCTCAGTATGCCGAAATCGGTGGTTTCTGCCATACTGAATGCGCGCATGCTGATACCGTGTTTCCCTAATATCTTGGTTACCTCGTTGATTCTTCCCGTTTTGTTTTCAAGGAAGATGGATAATTGTTTGATGGTCATATTCGTCAGTTTATTATTTCAACATTCGTTTGTCAATCACGTGCTTGCTCTTTCCTTGACTGCGTTCGATGCTGTTCGGTTCCATTAGTTTAACATCTGCACTGATAGAGAGCACACTCTTCAGTTTGTCGGCAAGAGCTTTCTTCATGTTCAGCATACGACCAATGTCGTCGCTGAAGAAGTCTTTACGCACCTCCACTTGTACTTGTAAGGTGTCAAGATTGTTCACTCGGTCTACTACCAACATGTATTGCGGTTCAAATTCCGGCATTTCCAATATGACACTTTCAACCTGTGAGGGGAATACGTTGATTCCGCGGATGATGAGCATATCGTCGCTTCTGCCCATGATGCGTCCCATGCGGACAGATGTTCTGCCACAGGCACAAACTTCATTGGTTAATGTGCAAAGGTCTTTGGTGCGGTAACGTAACAATGGCATACCTTCCTTGGTCAAGGTGGTGAAAACCAATTCTCCCTGTTCACCGTGGGGTAGTTGTTCCAATGTTTCCGGGTTGATGATTTCAGGATAGAAATGATCTTCGTTGATATGTGAGCCATTTTGTTCTGAACATTCGTAAGACACGCCCGGTCCCATAATTTCGCTCAAACCATAGATGTTGTATCCTTTAAGTCCCAAGCGTTCCTCGATTTCCTTTCGCATATTTTCGGTCCATGGTTCCGCACCGAAGGCTCCGATACGCAAACCGATGTCTTCTTTGCGCAATCCCATCTTGTCCAGTGTCTCAGCAAGATATAGCGCATAGGAAGGAGTGCAGGCGATGCCGCTGATGTTCAAATCACGAATCAAACGGATGTGTTTTTCGGTGTTACCGGTAGAGGTGGGGATGACGGTTGCGCCTAAATTTTCCACACCATAATGTGCGCCCAGTCCGCCGGTAAACAAACCATAACCGTAAGCTACAGAGAATGTGTCCTCACGTGTTACGCCAAAAGCTGTCAGACAGCGTGCCATCACTTCAGACCATACAGCAATATCCTTACGGGTATAACCTACGATGGTGGGATTGCCGGTGGTGCCGGATGAAGCATGGACACGTACAATCTCAGATGCAGGTGCGGCCTGCAGACCATAAGGGTAGTTGTCACGAAGGTCCTGTTTGGTGGTGAAAGGGAGTTTTACTATGTCATCAATACTTTTGATGTCTTCCGGTGATACGTCCATCGCTTGCATCTTGTTCCTGTAAAAAGGAACGTTATGATAGACGTAGGTCACCAGCTTTTGAAGTCGCTTTCCTTGCAATGCGCGCATCTCATCGCGACTCATACATTCTTTATTAGGATTCCAAATCATGTCTGTATTTTGTTTAGTGATTAGTCTAATGGATGATCCTCATGGAAGGCTTTCATTCTTTCTTCCATGATATCATATAAATCTTCTCGCATACGTGAGGTACAGGCGCGCACGCCCTGTTGCTCACTACCGGTGGTAGAGAGGTTGATACTGCTGACACCATAGTATAACAATTCCTTCAATAATTCGCCACCACTCATCTTGCCGTAACCGATGGTAAAGAAGAAACCATCACCGACGGCTTGTGTCACATCGTAGTCATAAACGATATGGAACCCGTTGTCGGTGAAAATCTTTTTCATCCGTTCTGCTCTTTTGGCATATTCTCTTGTATCTTCCACAAAATTGATTTTCCCCTCAGTGGAAAGGCGAAGCATCTCTGCATACGCATATTGTGTAGAGGCAGTACAACCGGAAGTAATCATATAAAGAATGGAAGCAACCAGTGTCTGACCGAATACGCCTGCGTCGTGATAACGCTCTGCAAGAGCAGGGTAATGTTGGTCAAACAGTTTGTCGCTGATACAGCATAAAGCCATTCGTTGTCCGGCGTAACTGAATATCTTTGATGAAGAGAGCATCAGGATGTAATTGTCTGTATAGCGTGCTACCGTCGGGGCGTATGGCGGTTCAAAAGGATGTCCCATATCATGACGGAAGTCCATACAGAAATAAGCGAGGTCTTCCATAACAATTACATCGTGTTGTGTGGCCAATCGACCGATAATGGCAAGTTCCTCTTCTTCCAAACAAATCCATGCAGGATTGTTGGGGTTGGAATAGATGATGGCTGCTATGTCTCCTTGCCGCAATAGGCTCTCCAATTTTTCTTCCAATGCGGCACCACGATAGTTGTAGATGTCAAATTCCACCCAATCTGCCCCAATAATGCGAAGCTGTGATTTCTGGATGGGGAAACCCGGATCGATGAACAATACCTTGTTTTTACCCGGAATACGTTGAGTGCATGCGATGAACGAACCATATGAACCGGCTACGCTACCTACTGTTGGAACACATGAACGTGGAGAAATGTCTATGTCAAGAAATGCTTTTACAAAACGTGAGGCTTCTTGTTTCAGTTCCAGAACACCAGCTGCTGCGGGGTATTGTGAACCTACACCGCGGTCAAGGGCTGCCTTCTCTGCTTCTACGCCATAATGGTTGACAGGTAAGCCCGGTGAACCTTGGTCCATACGAATGAATGGTATTCCTGTTTCATTTTCCAGATATTGCGCCATGAGCAGTACTTCACCAATGGTGGCTCTTGAGAGGTCTGCAACGTGCAATTTATGTGTGGCTTTTTCTACCAGTTCCTCGCTGAATATTTTCATGGTTGTTTTTGTTTTATAGTTTTTTCTAGAAGTTCTAGATATTCTAGATATTCTAGATTTTCTAGGGTTTCTAGTTTTCCCAACTTATATTTCTATATGATTATCTCTCAGTTTTTTCTCCAATTCTGCCACCCTCTGCTTCAATTTTTTAATCTCCTCGTCACGGTCATGACGGTAGTTGAGTCGTGCGGCAGTCATGCGTTCGCGGATACCTCCATGTTCAACAAAATCCTTTTCTATTTTACTTTGATAACTTATCATCATTTTGTCTATCATGTGGCAAAGGGTAACAGCTATATTTGCTATTTCTTCATCAGACCATTTCCTTGCATACGAACAGTAATCTTCCCATTTATTGTGTTGGCGGCAAAATTTGAGCATAGTGTCGTATCGTGGGTGATGCTTGTTCCATATGGTCAATTGTCTTGATGTAAGATAGTCCATATAGTCTTCAAGTAGCTCCTTTATACTGGATCTTGCTACGTTGAGCAATTTCAGTTCCATTTCTATAGAGGTTACTCCATCAGCAGAGCCTTCAACAATATTTTGTTTTCCGGAACGTGCTGCTTGTAGCATTTGATCAATAGTTCTATCTCCGCGTTGCAGAAAGCGTTGGACAAATTCATAAGTCAGTTGGTATAGCACAACAGCCTTTTGGTAAAAGAATAATTCTTCCCACAGTGTTTGTTGGCGTAGAACCTTATATGTATTGTCCATCGTTTCCATTTCACTTATTTCACCGCTTCAAAACCGAGGTCAAATGCTTGTTGATTGGCTTTTACAATTTCTGCTCCTTTCCCCGAAAATACATTGGCGATACTTTCGCGTAACTGTTCCGGTGTGAGAATTTCAATGAATCGTGCAGCCATACCCAGCAATATGATGTTCGCACTTTTGGGGAGTTGATGCCTTTTTGCGATGTCCTCAATTGGTAAACTGACAACGTGGGGGAGTTGCTCCAATTCATCCATGATGTCGCTTTCTTGCGGATAGTTGGGGATGTTCTTGAAAGGGTGTGATGATGTAATGATGCATCCCTCGTTGTTCAAGTGTTGAACATAACGCAGGGCTTCCATGGGCTCCATGGATATAATCATATCAGCGGCTCCTTGTTTGATCAGGTCGGAATGGATGATTTCGGTAGATAACCGCAAGTTGGATTGTACATCTCCCCCTCGTTGGCTCATGCCATGTACTTCCGCTTGTTTTAAGTTCAAACCGGCTCGTGCTGCCGCATCACCGATGATGGTGGCGATGGTGAGGATGCCTTGTCCTCCTACACCTGCCAATATAATGTCTTTTTTCATGATGGATTGACTCTGTTTTGTCTGACTTTACGTTTCAGTGTTTGCATACATTCACGACGCGGAATGATGACAGAAACACCTTTGTATTCAATCTCCTGACGTAGGATGTGGGTAATCTCTTCCATGTTTTTGGGGAGTGGCACCACTACATGAAGGTGTTCCGGTTCAACGCCCAAACCTAAGCAGATGGCTTCAAACTTATTGGTGCCTGCTGAGTCTTGACCGCCGGTCATGGCAGTGGTCAAGTTGTCTGAAATGATTACTGTTATCGCACTATGGTCGTTGATGGCATCCAATAAACCGGTCATACCTGAGTGGGTAAATGTTGAGTCTCCAATGACAGCGATGGCTGGATGCAGACCCGCATCTGCCGCTCCTTTTGCCATGGTGATGGATGCACCCATATCCACACAACTATCAATGGCACGGAATGGAGGTAGTGCTCCGAGTGTGTAGCAACCGATGTCTCCGAAAATTCGTGCATCGGGATATTCTGCTGCCACCTTGTTCAATGCGTCATAGACATCACGGTGTCCGCAACCCTGACATAGGGCAGGGGGGCGAGGCATGACATTCTGAGCCGCTACAAACGGTTGTTCCTGTTTCACTCCGAGAGCTGCTCCAACACAGTC
>JAGBUF010000283.1 GCA_017630975.1 Paraprevotella sp.
CTTTCGTGATGACGCTTTGTTTGTCAAAGTCGTACACTTGCTCACGGAGATCGATGCGTGATGTGGTGCGCATGACGACATTCTTCATGCCGTTGGCGTGTTTGATTTCATCGCGTTGTACGACTTCTCGCGCGCGGTCTACAATGGGAAGAAGGAAATTGATGCCCGATTGCAGAGTTCTGTCGTAACGTCCCAGACGTTCTACAACTCTTGTTTCTGATTGTGGGACAATCATAAAGCCTTTCATGACGTAAATCACTGCTATGATGGCAATGATGAAAAATACGGTAATCATATGCTATATTTTTTTAATGGTTAGTACTACACTTTCAATCTTTGTTACAACGACTCTCGTGCCTTTAGGTATTTTTTCGCCTTCGCTTTTGGCGCGCCAATCTATTCCGTCAATGACTACTCGGCCGGTGTCGTCATCGCCATCTACGTCGGAGCAGACCACTCCGTGTTTGCCTATGATGGCGGAAGCGTTTGTAATTACTTTTTCGCCTCCTTTGAAAAATGTTCGTTTTAATACGGGGCGAATGCAAGCGATTGCCAATACTGAAGTGATGGCAAAGGTGAGTAGTTGCATATTGAGATTTACTCCACATGCGGCAGCGATGGCGGCTGCTCCTGCTCCAATGGATAAACAGATGACTGCAAATCCTGTCGTCATTAACTCTGTGATAAAAAGTAAGAGGGCTGCAATAACCCAAAAGATCCAAGGTTCCATATTGGTTAGATTTATATTTGTCAAAGTTAAAGAAAAAGAAATTATGGTGCAATTTTTATTTTTCTTTTCATATATCTACTTACAAAACAAGTTTTTGACGTTACATAGGGATTAACTTCGCTTTGCTTCTCTTTACATAAAAGGTGATTTATAATTTCGTCATCAATCCGCATAGTATTGCTATACCAAAGCTTAGGAATGTACCAGCTAATACATATTCCGTTTTGGCGGTGTCGGTGTCTTTGAATCGCAAGATTGATTTAGCTGCAACAATAAAACCTATTGCTTCGAACTGCCCAAGCAATACAAATACGATGGTTAGCATTCGTTCCAAATTCCCAATCAATGCTCCTGCGTTCTTTATATTGTTGCATGACTCAGATTTTCCGACTTGATATTTTTCCAAAATCAACTTTATGAGGATGTTGGCTGGTTTTATACACAAAAGAATGGCCAAGATTAAAAGGGGCGTAGAAAAAGAAATTGAAAAATCAATCATCTGCAAAGGTAGTTCTTTTGCAGGTTTATAAATATTGGATATTGCGATCAATATTCCCATGTGAAATAATTGGTCAATAACAAAACTCCACAAACCTTTGGAACAATGTATCTTTATGGCGTCAATCGCAAAATGAGAAACGGTAATCAATAGGGTCCATACTCCAAAGTTGCAATATGGAACTATCACCCAAGATAACAGACCTATGATTATGGCATGTGCATACAGGAACCAACTCCTGAATTGTTTTGATTCTTTTTGTTGACAGTATTTGTCTGTTTGCAGATAGAAGTCTCCGATGATGTGAGCCAATGCTAAACTCAAGAACAATGTGCTATTCATAATTTTCAAATTTAATCTGTTCAAAATAGTTTAGAGCCTCTTCAATGCAGTACCATTTTGCAGAAGATGAATGGCTGTTTACTCCGGGTTGTGATATTCCTAATTTCTCGGCTATATCTTCCTCTTTAACTGATAATAGTTTGTAGAACAAAACCTCACTTTGCTTTTTCGTGGCATTATTCATTTGAGCATCAGTCAGAACTGCAATAGTATTCAATGCTGAAGGCTGAATGGCATAGCTGATATGGATGCTTAATGTGCCTTTGTTGGGGGAAGTCATATTTTCAATGGCTCTGCCTGAAAGATATAAAGCTTCTCCATCTAAAATACCTTCTTCTTTATCTACAATTCTCATTTCTCCGATACCGATGGCTATCCGTATGCCATAAGTTTGGAAATTTTTACATTGCTTAACCTCGGGAAGTGTAATAGATTTGATGTAAGATTTGATTATTAGCGCTATTCGGAAAGAATCTGAAACTTTAGGTATCAGGCATTCAATATAATCTCCTTTTATTTGCCGTCCCCAAAAACCAGGAAATTTTTCTCCTAACAACTGGAACAAACTATCAATTTTTTGTTTCAGTTCAATTGTACCCTCTTTAGATAAAGAAGTAGAAGAAACAATATCGGCAGAAAGTGTTGCGTACATATAATTTATTTTTTTATTCAACTGCAAATATATGCACATTATTCTTTTTATCCAAAAAAATATAAGCTGTAAAACTTATATGGTCAAATTATAAGTGTTTTGACTTATAATTAACAAATATAATTTCTATAACCTATATATTTACTTACAAAAACAAGTTTTTGACGTTACATAGGGATTAACTTCGCTTAGCTTGTTTTTCCCTTTCGCTCGCCGCGGGGCCCTTGCAAAGAAAAAGACCCACCCCCAACCCCTCCACAAGGGAGGGGAGATTTCATCCTCTTATTATGTTATCCCGACAGAGCGATAGCGACGAAGAATCTTTTGTGCCGAAAGCAGAGATTTTCTTTTCATATATTTACTTACAAAAACAAGTTTTTGACGTTACTATATAAAAAGAAAAGGTGTCGATTGCTCGACACCTTCTTGATGGATTGTTCTTTGCGGAGAGAGAGGGATTCGAACCCCCGGTGCCTCTCAGCACGGCGGTTTTCAAGACCGCTGTAATCGACCACTCTACCATCTCTCCTAAACTTTCAATTAAGAGTAGTTCTCTTGAAAAGCGATGCAAAGGTATATATTTCTGCTATACGCTCCAAATTTTAAGTCGGAAAATTTTTAAAAATATTATATTTTTGAAGAGAGAATTTTTTTAAAACGCTCGACTTCAGTTTTTTGTTCCTCTTCGTTAAGATGGGCGTGTGTTTCCTCAAGGTAGCATTTGAATGTTTCTATCGCCTTCATACGTGCCATGGATTTCCCGGTTTGGAGTCCACTGTGGTAGGGTGTGTGGGGAAGTAAACTACGATTAAAATTTCCGTCGCTCATAATCAGATTGTTTTTCTGAATCAAAGTTACGGTTTTTTGTTGAGGTGTGAAAATAATCGTATGTTTTCTTCTTTCGTCAGTTTTGTTTACTTTATATATCTTTTATAACAAGTCGGTTGGCACGGTCAATGATGCTGGTGTCTAAAGTGGAGAGGTAGATGCGTGTTGTTTTTTCTGATTCGTGACCCATACCTTCGCTGATGACTGATAGGGGGATGTTTTCGCTTTTGGCAATGCTTGCCCATGAGTGTCGTGCCACATACATGGACAATGGAAAGGATATTCTTATTTGCGAAGAAAGGATCTTTAATTTGCGGTTGACCAGAGTCAGTGAATTGCGGTATTGTTTGCGTGTATCTTTGTCGCAGCGTGTAATAATAGGTAACAGGTATTCGGTGGGGTTTTCGGGATACTTATTGAGGATATCTTGCATGCACTTTTCCCATCTGATGCTCAGCGGTTGACCGGTTTTCTTTCGTCGGTAGCTGATGATGCCATTTTTGAGGTCTTCTTTCTTGAGGTATGCCATGTCAACAAATGACATTCCTCTTGTGAAAAAGGAAAACAGAAACATGTCTCGTGCGAAGTCAAGATTGCTCCTTGTTGGTAATTTCATCTCTTTGATGGCTTTGATTTGCTTTTTGGGAATGGCTCTTTTGGCGGTCTTGTCAATGCCTGTATATACGTGCCGGAAGGGGTGATGTTGTGTGGTGAGTTCTTTTTCCACTGCTTTGTTGTATACGGCGCGTAAGATGCGCATATAAAATGAAATGCTGTTCATGGATAGATGGTTGTTTTTTAGGAATTGTTCGTAATTTTTCATGAGGTCTTGATTGATGTCTTCCAAATAAATATCAGAATGGTTTGTGAATTTATTGAAACTTGACAGCGTACTATCGTATGCTTCGCTCGTGCGTGCTCTTCCTTGTTTGCGAAGTTGTTCTATTGTGCATTTCATGAAAGTTGCCAATGTCGTCCCTTTTGTTGTGTTGTGGTATAATCTGATGATGTCATCTGTGGTAAAAGGTTCGTTCTTGTATTCTAATTTGTTGATACACTCCTTAAATCTTTCATGGTCTTCATTCAAATGGTGTTGACAGGTGGTAAGAAATAAATGGCGTGCCATATTGGAAATAGGGGGAATGAAACTACCATTTTCAGCATCCCATTCATGGTTGAAAACTTTGTACTTTGTGTTGTAGTTTTTTACAGCTCTTTTGTGGATAATTTGAAAGTAAACTCTGCCTTCTTTTCCTTCTTTTGTAGAAGCTCTGAACTTGATTTTAATTGTTCCCATTTTCTTATTTATTTAGTTAAACATGTATGAAAATATCTAAAGATATAAATGGGACAATCGGTGGGTGCAATAATAAAAAAAGGCAAGTTTGTGTGACTTGCCTTCGAGAGAGTGTGTATGGATTTATCTTCTTGTGGGTTTACCTCCTCTTGAGTTACTTGCCCCTTGTCTTGTGGTATTGCTCTTGGGACGGTTGTTGCTCTTGGGACGGCTGAC
>JAGBUF010000284.1 GCA_017630975.1 Paraprevotella sp.
CCAATTCAACATGTTTGGTATTTGCCACTTCTGTGTCTGTCAACATACCGGTTTCTTCCTTTACCCGTTTCATCCAGGGCAGGGCTTCCTCGCCCATACCTTCAAAGCCCCCCGGTTTGGTACGAGGCTTCCATACTCCGGCGCGGAATATTTTTATACCTTTCTCTGCCAATTGTTGAGCTGTGTTGATTACTTGTTCTTCGGTTTCTGCACTACAAGGACCGGAAATGACGATGGGGCGTTTGCTTTCGTCAATACCTTGTAATTGAAGGGGGGTAATTATCATTTCCATATTTATTTTTGTTTTATTGTCTACTTGAATACATTTTGAATACGCTTTAAAGCCTCACTAATTTTTTCTTTTTTTGCGCATAAAGATATACGGATATAACGACTGCCGTTGCTACCAAAGATGAATCCGGGAGTAATAAATACTCTGGCTTCGTGCAATACTTTTTCGGTAAGGTCTTCTACGTTCTGGTAATGGTCGGGTATTCGTCCCCATAGAAACATTCCCACTTGTTCCGGATCGTATGTGCACCCCAGCGTCTTCATGATTTCTTCTGCCAAGGAGCGTCTTTCGGCATACACTTTTACATTGAACTCTTCGTGCCATTGGTCATCATTCTCGTACGCGGCAGCTGCGGCCAATTGCAATGGACGAAATGTTCCCGAGTCTATGTTGCTTTTCACCTTGAGAATCCATTTGACAAACTCTGCGTTGGTGGCCAATAATCCAACTCTCCATCCCGGCATATTGTGACTTTTACTCATAGAGTTGAACTCAATGCAACAACGTTTTGCTCCCGGAACTTGCAGTATGCTTAAATGTTCTTGATTAAGAATGAAACTGTATGGATTATCGTTGACAATGATGATATTATGGCGTAGGGCAAAGTCCACTAACTTTTCGTATGTCTCCTTTTTGGCATTGGCTCCGGTGGGCATGTTAGGGTAGTTGGTCCACATGATTTTTACCTTTCTCAAATCCATTTGTTCCAATGCTTCAAAATCAGGCTGCCAATTATTCTCCGGTGTTAAGTCATAGTTCACTATTTCACTACCGAGTATTTTGTTGAGCGAGGTGTAAGTCGGATATCCCGGATTGGGGACCAGAACTTGATCTCCAGGATTGACAAAAGCCAATGTGACATGAAGAATTCCCTCTTTCGAACCGATAAGTGGTTGGATTTCATTGTCCGGATTCAAATCCACACGATACCATCTTTTGTAGAATTTTGCCATGGCTTGACGTAGCTCAGGAATTCCGGTAGTAGGTTGATAACCATGGTTGTTGTTATGGTGTGCCTGCTGACAAAGAGTTTCAATAGTACGTTCAGAGGGTGGCATATCAGGACTTCCAATCGCTAAACTAATGACATCTTTTCCTTCTGCATTCATTTGTGCCACCTCTTTCCCTTTGATGGAAAAGTAGTATTCGTTCACATGGCTCAGTCTCTCAGCCGGTTTTATGTTTGTGTTATACAGTTTGTTTTCCATTTTGGTATTCTCCTAATATTTTCAGTTCTTGGGTCAGTGGGGTGATGGCATCGATACTTTGTGAATAACGTGTGTAATCATCAAATGATAGGTCAATGTAGAACATGTATTGCCATTCTTTCCCTACAAGAGGCAAGGATTGTATCTTTGTGAGATTTAGTTTGTAAAAAGACAAGATGGATAGGACCTGTGAAAGGGAACCCTCCTCGTGAGGAAGGGTGAATACCAAACTTGCCTTGTTCGTCAATCTGATGTCGCGCAATAAATTGGCACGTTGTGGTTGACAAACAAGCAGAAAACGGGTGAAATTGTGCTTGTTGGTTTCAATTCCCTCCTCAAGAATTTTCATTCCGTAGAGAGGTGCGGCGAATTTAGAACAGATAGCAGCATGTCCGCGCAACTGCATTTTTCTGATATTTTCAGCAGCTCCTGCAGTATCTTCTGTTTCCACAATTTTGATATGTGGGTGAGAGGATAGAAAATCGCGACATTGCATCAATGCTACCGGGTGTGAATTGATTTCCTTGATGTCTTCAATATTGTCTTCGGGTAGGCAAAGTAAACTGTGTGAAATGCGTAATTTCTGTTCTCCGATGATGGTCAGTCCGCTTTCACAAAGCAATTCATAATTATGCAACAAACTACCTGCAATTGTATTCTCAATGGCCGCCATCCCTAATACGGTACTGTCGTTTTTTACGGTATTGAAAAGTTCTTCAAAAGTAGAACAGCATATCAATTCTATTTCTTCGTTGTTGAAGAAATGATGTGCTGCCATGTCATGATATGAACCTTTGATGCCTTGTATTGCGATGCGTTTCATTTGTGTATTCCTTTTTAACAACGAAGTCCCGCTTCAATGAGAGCGGGACTTCGTTGTGTTGTTTTTATGTCTGATTGTTAAGCCACATATGCTTCCCGCTTCACTTTGTTGCTAAAGTAAAAGTAAAAGAAAAAATAATATGTGTTGAACAATTCTCTCATTTCTGTGTTTTATATAGTTACAAAAGTACGTTTTTTTTTCTTGATGCCAAATATTATATAACTTTTTTGTGTAAAAACGTTGATTCCGTTTTAAAACAAAAGGTGATGAATAACATTTAGAACCCGTAGGGGTTACGATTTTTGTATTGCTCGTTCATCTCTTGTTCTATGTTGGTAAATTTTCCTTCAAGTCCGTCTATGACTTTGGGGTTGATGCTTAAGGCTTGCTTTAAATCGTCGGCTGCACCTTCTTTGTCATTGAGCAATAACTTGATACGTCCGCGTTCTTTGAATCCTTCAGCAAAATCGCTCATAAAGTCAAGTACATCATTCATAGTGGAAAGGGCCTTATCCAATTGATGGGTTATGGAGTATGCAGTACTAAGCCCGATATATGCACTTTTTATCATAGGATTGGTTTCTTTCACCTTATTATAATATATAATAGCTTCTTCAAACTTTTTGTTCTTCATGCAAAGTTGGGCTTTTTTCATTAGGATTTCTTCCGAAGGCTGTTCGCTATTTAATATATCGTCAAGTGTTTCTTCAGCTTCTTTTATACACCCCATTTGCTCTAATAATTCACAACGGAGCAAATAAGCTTCAGTGTAAATCTTGTTTTGGGTGATAGCTTTTGTTAAAAGAATGATGGCGCTCAAATCGTCTTTCTGTCTGTACTTGGCGCGGGCAGAAAGGTATAGTGCAGTTGCATTTTTTTCGTCAATGGCTAATGCCTGCTCACAATGTTTTTCCATTAGTTGGTAATTCATCCGGATTTCGTCAAGCCGAGCTAATGCGATAGGATATTTGATTTCTGCCGGATGTAATGTGGCAAGTTGTTCGTATGTGGCATAGCCTTCATTGCTTTGTCTGCAAATTAACAGCCCTTCAGCCAAATATTCCATAATTTCATCATCATGCCGGATGTTCAATGCTTCTTGAAAACAACGTACTGCGTGTCCATATTCTCCTAAGCGGCGGGCACGTATACCATCGTATTTCAGAGTGTCAAACTTACGTTCGTTTTCTTTTTGTTTCTTTTCTTCCGGAGTTTCTTCTTGTCCTCCGAATAGTGCTTTTAAAAATCCCATACTTGTGCTTTTTATGAAGACAAAAATACTAAATTACTTTAAAAGGGAAGAGTTTTCTCCTATAATTTATGTTTAAACGATTAGGATTTATAAATTTGTAAGGATGAATGAGAAATATATAAAATAAGTATAGTTATGCAAACCGTAAAAGAATACATAGCGGCTCATGAGCCGCGATTTTTAGAAGAGTGGTTCAGTTTGGTGCGTATTCCAAGCATCAGCGCAGAACCGGCGCATAAGTCGGATATGATGGTATGTGCAGAAAGGTGGAGAGAATTATTGTTGGAAGCAGGTGCAGATAAAGCATGCATTATGTCGTCGGCAGGTCATCCTTTGGTTTATGCGGAAAGGATAGTGTCGCCGGATGCACCTACTGTCTTGGTATATGGGCATTATGATGTGATGCCGGTAGCTCCGTTAGAACTTTGGAAAAGTGAACCTTTTGAACCGGAGGTGCGCGATGGAAGGGTATATGCTCGCGGAGCGGATGACGATAAAGGTCAATCAATGATTCAGCTCAAGGCGTTTGAGTATTTGGTGCGTGCAAATGAATTGCATCATAATGTTAAGTTTATTTTTGAGGGCGAGGAGGAAATAGGCTCTCCTAGCTTGAATGCTTTTTTGCAAGAGAACAAAGAACTGTTGGCATGTGATGTGATTTTGGTGAGTGATACCAGTATGTTGGCTGCAGAATTGCCATCATTGACCATCGGTTTGCGCGGATTGGCATATTGGGAAATAGAGGTGACAGGTCCTAATCGTGATTTACATTCAGGGCATTTTGGCGGAGCTGTGGCTAATCCCATCAATATTTTATGTGATTTGATTGCGAAGATGACAGATGCTGATGGACGCATTACCATTCCTGGATTTTATGATGATGTCGAGGAACTTTCTTCCGACGAACGTAAAATGTTGGCAAGTATTCCTTTTGATGAAGAAAAGTATAAATCAGCTATTGATGTAAAAGCATTAAAAGGGGAGGCGGGCTATAGCACGATAGAGCGAAACAGTTGTCGTCCATCTTTTGATGTATGTGGAATATGGGGAGGTCATACGGGTGAAGGTTCCAAAACTGTTTTGCCATCAAAAGCATACGCAAAAGTATCGTGCCGTTTGGTCCCTCATCAACAACATGAAAAGGTTTCCCAGATGTTTATGGATTATATCAACTCAATTGCGCCGGATTGTGTGCGTGTCAAGGTGACACCGATGCATGGCGGCGAGGGATATGTGTGTCCGATTACATTGCCTGCTTACAAAGCTGCAGAGCTGGGCTTTGAAAAGGCTTTCGGTAAGAAACCTTTGGCGGTACGTCGTGGAGGAAGTATTCCTATCATCAGCGATTTTGAAAGAATACTTGGTGTGAAAACGATTCTGATGGGATTCGGTTTGGAAAGTAATGCGATTCATTCACCGAACGAAAGTTTTTCGTTGGACATGTTCCGTAAAGGTATAGAAGCAGTTGTTGAATTTCATCGGAATGTGAAATTTTAAGAGGATTGTAACTATTGTAGAAAGAAATATAGGCGGAAAAGGAGATTTTTTTCACTCCTTTTCCTTCTATATTATTTTGTTGTAAAGTTATGTTTTACAACATGTTTCTTGTTTATTATTGTAATAAGTATTAATTTTGAAAACTTTTCCGTTTAAAATTTTCTTATGGAAAAGTTTGGTTGATAAGATAAAAGTGTTTACCTTTGCACTCGCTTTTGAGGAGGTGCAGCGACATACGAAAGGCGCAGGTACTGAATCAGGGCGTTGAAAGAAGAGTTCATTGAAATTTTTCCATAGACAGAGAAGTAGTACAAGAGCTTCGTTGCTTGTTCGTTTTTGTTTGACAGAGG
>JAGBUF010000285.1 GCA_017630975.1 Paraprevotella sp.
GTAAAATGAGCTTTACCACCATTAAAAAGGGCTCTACCGTGAATCAACATTTCACGTTCACAATAGAATACGGATTCAGTATCAATTTGAAACGAAGAGCCATATTGACTTTTGTTGTCTTTTACCTCAAACGTTTCGGCTTCTGCATCATACACATACAAACTACCCCCTTGATATAATTGGAAACCCATATTTTCAGGTGTGGTAATATTACCCCAACAATAAACTTTGGTTCCTTTAGGGATCTTCACTTTGTTGTCTACACCAGCCTCACAATATGTCAGTACTGCATCAGGAAGAATATAGATATTCATAGGAACATCATTATTCCACCATGAATTGACAAATTCAGCATTCGCATTTACATAAATATCAATAGATGCACCTTCAGCTCCGGTAGCCCGACTGATTGTTCCTTTCCACTCCTTGTCGATGTAATAAGCATTTCCTGGAGTCAGAGTTACTCCATTGTTCCAATTGGTTGGTTGGTCTGCTAATTTGAGTGCGCCTTCGGGAATACTTGGAGCCGGCGTCTCGGTGATGGTGCGAGTGATCTTAGATTTTACCTTATGATTTGTAAATACTAAGCGAGAAGCCAATGTAGACTGATCTGTAATCAGTTTTACATGCTCCGGTGGAGTATTGCCTGGTGGGTTTTGAGAATTAGAACCGGTGTCATCTGTACACGATGCAAGTATGACAATCATCAGGCCCAATAAACTTGCGAGAATAACGTCTTTCTTCATAAGCCTTAAGGTTTATTTAACTTGTAGTGTATTTTTATAATTTTTTGAAAAATAGTTTATGCAAAAATAAGAAGAAAAGTAAAGGCATCTATACCTTTAACATTTTTTATAGGCGTTCTGTCACCATCTTCTTACTCAAACAGCCTTTCACATCATAAAAAACACCATTCTCTTTGCACAGAGTTTCCATTTCAATTGAATCGAAACAATCGTGTTTCACACAGTAAATGACGGCATCGTATTGACCTCTTTCCAGATCACGTTCATCAGTACTCACCTCCATTCCATATTCATGCATGGCTGTATCCTTGTTTACCCATGGGTCGAAGATACGGATATCTGAAGTATATGACTTTAATGAGTTATATACATCCACCACCTTTGTATTACGGATGTCCGGGCAGTTTTCCTTGAACGTGAACCCCAACAACAGCACCTTGGCATTCAGAGCCGATATGTTATGTAGATTCATGCAACGTACAACACGTTCGGCGATGTAGTTTCCCATCGTATTGTTCAATCGGCGGGCTTCAATCATGATGCGAGGAACAACCCCTCGCATTGTTGCGCGCTGAATCAAGTAGTATGGGTCAACACTGATGCAATGGCCTCCCACCAAGCCAGGCGTGAATTTTAAAAAATTCCATTTCGTACCGGCAGCCTCCAGAACATCCGTAGTGTCAATGCCCAATGCATTGAATACAACAGCAATTTCATTCATAAAAGCAATGTTTACATCTCGTTGAGTGTTCTCCAATATTTTGGCTGCTTCAGCAACTTTGATGTTTGGTGCCCGATGTGTACCTTTCAACAGAACAGAGTTATACAATCTGTCAATGACATCGGCAGCCTCCGGAGTAGATCCGGAAGTAATTTTGGGAATGTTCTCTACCGTGTGTACTCTATCTCCCGGATTGATGCGCTCCGGGGAATATCCCAAAAAGAAGTCATTGTTGAGTTTTAAACCAGAAACCTCTTCCAAAATGGGTGCACACACTTCTTCTGTAACTCCGGGATAAACAGTAGATTCATAAATCACGTAGTCGCCTTTCTTTAAAACTTTTCCTACGGAGGTACTGGCTTTCTTTAGCGGAAGTAATTCTGGATTGTAGAAATCATCCACCGGTGTGGGTATAGCAATGATATAGACATTACATACCTTCAAATCATCCAATAGGCTGGTGCATCTCATGCCATTAGCCAATGCATTCTCTAAGGCTTGTGGACTTACCTCATTGGTTGAATCAATTCCGGCATTTATTTCTTTGATGCGTTTATCGTTGATATCATAACCAATGACTTGGTATTTCTTTGCAAAAAGACAAGCCAGTGGGAATCCTACATACCCTAAGCCTATTACTCCTATTTTAAAATTTTGTTCCATATATGATAAGATTTTTTTATATACCCTCAATTTGTGCCAAATCAGATGTCTTCTTTGGGTTCCATGGATCTTTGTAGGATGAGAAGAAAAACAATTCCTTAGTATGAGCCAGCAAGCGAGTGATACGCAGGAAATATCCGGTATAAAACGTACTGAAGAACAAGTAGGGAACCAGTTTCTTTTCCTCGGAAGCGCGTTCTGAAATCATCATAATGACGCCAAAAGCCACCACAGAAAAACAATATCTGATCATCCAACCGACAATAAAAATCTCCATTAAACGGTCAGTATGCATAAAAATCAGCGTCAGGATATAAAAGAACCACATGAAGTTGAAAAAGCAGTCATACAATAGATTCTCCATATTAGAAATCCAATTCAGGATACTGAAATGTTTGTGAGGCATCAGGATGTCAAAATGTTTGCGCAAACGGAAACGGATGAGTGACTTGCTCCAACGCTGACGTTGCTTGAATAAGGCATGCCAAGTTGTCGGCACATTGGTCATACAAATGGCATCTTCGGCAAAATACACTTTGTCTCCCGATTTTCGAATTTTTTGGGTAATGTCACCATCTAATCCTGGTCCGATATCCCACATGCCAATCTGTATCAGTTTCTCTTTTTCAAAAGCACCAAAAGCGCCTGAAATGATATGATAGATGCCTAATTCATTGGTAACCATACGTCCTACCTGAATGGTCTTCAAATATTCTAAGGCTTGCATAGAAGTACACAAGGAATCTTCAGCATTGCGCACCTTTACTGTACCGCCCACAGCTTTGATTTTCGGATCATAATAAAAAGGTATCAGGATTTTTTCAATAGCATCCCTATCCAATGAGGAATCTGCATCAAGATGTATGATATACTTACCTTTTGCATAATGAACACCATAATTGGCGGCACTTGCTTTTCCGCCACGGATGTCCGACCGCAGATATAGGTCTATAAGACCGGCCTTTTCCAAGTCTCTGCATATCATGGGAGTTGCATCGTCCGAGCCATCGTCTACAATGATGATTTCATAATTGCGATAGGTTTGTTCGTTGAGTGACTTCACCAACTTGTAGATGTGTTTCCCTTCATTTTTTCCAGGTGCTAAAATGGTAATCAGAGGGTTTTCAATGTAAAGTTTCATCTTAGCCACCTCCATAGCTTTTTTGCGTTGCTGGTAAGTAATCTTATACCAAATGGCAATGACAAGTTCCAAAAAATAATAGCGAGGAAATTCTATAATAAAAAGGAACCAATACGTATGTAATAGTGCATTCCACGAGAGGTTTCGTGTAAAACAAGCTATCACACCGTCTATTATGTCATAAAAGAAATCCAACATGTCACAAACTTATTCCCTTTTAGTTGAATTTGCTTATTCGTTTGATAAATGTATCTATTTTCTCGTTTTCATCCTGCTGTAAATAATCTTGTTCTACCAATGTTATGCCGGTATATTTCAGGTCAATGATTTTCAGTGTTTCTTCGTGCTCCTCTTCCATCTGTTTCCATAAGGCATCAGACATATCTGATGGAGCCTTGGTGGCCATGAAGATATATTTCCCTTTATAGGAAATATTGTTATAATGATATCTTTTCTGCAAGTCGCTGACAATGCGCATAACGATTTCATTGTTGACATGAGGACCGTCTACTTTAAAGCGATTAATATAGATGACTTCATTTTTAATACGGGAGTAGGAGAATAGTCGGATCTGCGACAAGAAGGATTCAAAGTTGGAATATCCCGCCCAAATATCCTTACTTACGGCTACCATGGCATCATTGGACGAAAGTGCCAAGATGCCTTCTGAGGTAAATTCATAGTTATAAATGTCTATTGCCAACAAATCTGAGGGACGGAAAGTTTTTTTACAAGAACTGCAATAAACTTTCATGCGAGTATGCAAAAAAGTATGGTTACATTCCCGACAGGTATATACATTTGAAGGACGATCATAGTCCACCCCTATGTGGCGTAAAAACTGATGGCACTTCGGACAACGTAAATCTCCATCATAAGCATAGCTGGACTCCGGAGAAATATTGGCACATCGGAAATGATGCAGAACGGGTTCCTCTTTCAGAAGAGAGGAGTCGCATTTCGGGCAGGCTTCCATATAGAAAAGATGTGATTCTTTGCAGTGTGGGCAAACGTGGATGCGCTCCAGGAATTCTTTTCGTTTAGCGTAACCCAGTTCCAACATAACATGATTGTAATAGATAAACTCATCTTTCATATTGGAACTAAAATTCTTCTGTTCGGCTATGAACAAGGATGTATGTCCTTGTGCGTAAGCTTCTTCTAAAGAAATGGTGAATGTATGCATTCCGCGAGAGATGGCGTACTTACATAGCTTCAGGAAGTATATGTAATTGTTGCGCTTCACTTCCGAAATATCGAATGTGTCGATTAGTGCTAAACTGTCTATGATTTCGTTCGCCCGTTCATACATCGCCTTGTCGTCAGCCTTGTCTGCGAATCCATCCACAATAGGAGCTAGATTCAGTATCCTGTTTTTCAGCGTAGAGGCAAGGAAACATGGTTTCAGATGGCATTTCAAACTATGGAATGGCGACATATTTTGCAGCTGATAGGAAAGTTCGTAGTGAGATTGTCCGGTATCTTCCACATATATCATATCAAAGTCATCTTCAGTCACCTCTTTTAATTGATCTATAGGTACAATGCCTTTTACAATCAATACTTTACGACCTTGAGAATTGGTCTTAATGCTATAACTACTGTTCATGACTGCCTAATGATTTAATTGTTGTTTTATTGGTTCGGGAACTTCCAATCCTTTTGGGGTTTTCAAAATCAGATATTCTTCCGGTTTCACTTGGTCGTATTCCAGATTATTGAATCGAATGATTACTGGCATACCATTTACCAACGACCAAAATGGGATGCGTTGTCCGTTGTCGATTCGTAGTACGGCGATGGCGGCAATATGGTCTTTTGACAAATTGTTTCGATAAGCCTCCGGTATTTCTTCCGTACGAGCTCCCATGGAAACGACTGTTGCTGTATATTCCACGTCTTCGTTTACGATGACTTTCGCCTTGTATCCCCGATTCAAGTACTTGGCGCGGTTCGGAGTAACGTATGCCATCACGTATACATTGTCCTTTTCTAAGTTAAAACTTTGTGTTTCAATAATATCTTCCCCGCGAAGTACCAGTGAAAGTTCAGAAATCCAGTTTTTTGTTACGAGACCGGAGTCGGCAGCAATCGTATAATGCACCAATCCCAATTCTTTCATTTTCTGTTTGTTTCTGACGTATTGGATAGAGAACCCATTACTTACTTGTCCCAAGCGGTCAACTGCTTCCTTTGACTCGTTAATGGCTTTTTGCAATACATATAATTTGCGTTGTTCCGCTTTCAGTTGTTCTTCGGTTTCTTTATAATCGCGTTCCAGATTCAGTTTATGTACGTTGTCGCTCAATCCGAAACGGATATTGTGGTCTTCCAATTCTATCTGACGTTTGATTTCCTGCATTTTTGCTTGAAGGACAGCTAAATTTTGGTATGCCAGTCCGTGTTGCAACCTCAAATCGCGTGACTTGACAATAACCGATGATTCAGTGTTGATGTCTCCTATTTGGTGAAACCAGTTCAGCGAAACGTATGAATAAATGGTGTCACCCGGTTTAATTAAATCACCGTTATGTCTGTAGATGTCATGTACGAATATGTCTTCAGAGGCTCGGAAACGTACATTGTGCACCACTACATAACCATCAAAATCCGTATATAACAATCTGCGGACGCAATAAAATATAATGGTGACTACAATGAATATGAATATACTCAGAAAGAGAATTTGCTGTTTAGATTTTTTCTTTTTCCGCTGCAATAATATCTGTTCAATTTCTGCTTGTTCCTTTTCAGTTGTAAAATGAAAGTCTTTCATAGTTCATTCTTTATTTTACGATTGTACAAAATTCTAACACCGAACGTTCGGGCAAGAACAACTGCAATTCTGCAATGCTACAGTTTCTCTTGAATTGGTGAGAATAATAGTTCTCCCAGCAAGTAAGGAAGTGATTGTATTCCTTGATACGAGATAGGAAGTTATATTCCCCTATATGACCTTGATAGTTTGCCTTTCGTAATTCCAAATAAGTCCTCAGTTTATTGATACGTTCAAGTTCGCCTGCCATGCCTCGGTTGGCACGTTCAATTTCCATAAAGAGTATATCCACCTTTTCCATAATGGAGGACATCAAAACCTCCTTCTCCATATACTTCTGTAAACGTTCGGCTTTCAGAGCCTTACGCTTGTGGGATTCCTGTACAGATAGTGGTATCTGAAAAGCAAGTCCGGCATCAATATTTGAAGATTTTCTCATCTCCGGACGCACATAAAACGAGTATCGGATAAAAGGAGAAAGATTTAGGGTTCGCCAGTAGTTAGTTGCTTTTTCTTTTTCACTCAGCAATTCGATTTGCAAGTCCGAATCATACAGCATTAGGTTTTTTTCTGCAATATATCTCTTAATACTGGCGGTATCAAC
>JAGBUF010000286.1 GCA_017630975.1 Paraprevotella sp.
AGCACAAATGTTTCCAAAATCTTTTCATAATATTTACGGTTTAGTAGTTGAACATGTGGCCGTCCCTATTGAACGGACCGTTTGTTTTGGTTGTTACATTTGTTGCCGCAAATATAATTGGAAGATGCAGAAGCGTGTTTTAATGAAAGATAAAGGATGTTACTTTTTACCTTTGTTAATAATATAGATGCCCGTTGTGGCTAATACAGTCGCAACGAGGTATTTCCAATAAAAAGGTTCTCCCAAACAGAGGCATGAAGTGACTGCTCCCACAACAGGAATGAGAGAATTGAATATGGCCACTTTGCCGACAGGGTTGCAACTGATGAGTTTGTTGTACAATGTAAATCCGAGTGTGGAGATGCCAATCAATAGGAATAAGAAAATGATACCTAAAACGGTAAAGTGGGGGATGTTACCACCTGTACCTAAACCGGCAATGGTTAGAAATATTCCGCCTATAGCAAGACTATAGCCTGTGCCGACAAATACATCCACTCTGCTTTTCAGTCCTCGTGTCATCAAGCCGGCGATGGCGGAACAGATGGCATTGAGGATAATCATTCCGTCGCCCATAAGAGTGAACTGTCCGCTGTTTCCACTATTGAGATGGAGGGTCAGTATCCCGGCAAAACCGATGACACAACCGCTGATTTTTCGGAGTGTCAGTTTGTCACTCTTGAAAAATAGACATGCCAATAACACCAGCAAGAAAACACCCATCGAGTTGAGAATGGCAGCACGTGCCCCTTCGCTATGTGATAGTCCGATATAGAAGAACGCATAATGCAGGGTGGTGTTGACCAAAGCGAAAGTCAGCAGGAAGAGCCAGTTGGAAGGGCGTGTCACACCGAATGGTTTACCGGTGACACGTGCCACCGAGAGGATGATGAGTCCGGAGATGGTGAAACGGATTCCGGCAAATAACATCTTGCTACCGGTCATCTCGGGCGTGATGCCGAATTCTTCAAATCCTAATTTGATGAGGGGGTATGCCCATCCCCATGCAATAGCTGCTGTCAAGGCTAGGAAGGCTACCCATACGGGACGTTGGAAGATACCGGGTTGTGATGTTTGCATGTTGATGTGTTATTGTATGAAATATTGCAAATTTTTAAAACTTGGTTGCAGTTTCCCTTGCTCAATCAAATGGACGATTTCTACCACCTTACTATTCATCGGAGTAGGGCAACCCACTTTTTTACCGTAAGTAACTACCGCTCCGTTAATGGCATCTACTTCCGTCAGTTTCCCTTTTTCCAAATCCTGCAGCATGCTGGCCTTCAGTTTGGCATGTTTGCGGATAGCGATGGGGATGATGAAGAAAGAAAGGGCTCGCTTTATTGGGTTGCTGTAGTCTAACAATTTGACGATGTCTTTACCTTGTACCGGTTCAATACGTATCTGTCCAGCCTTGCAGACATCAATACATTCTTTGATGATGGCTTGCACGATGCGGCGTGATTCGTGGGTCTGTGCTGCTTCGCCGAATGTACAACCGAGTACGGCACTCATACCGGAGAATGAGGCATTGATGAGCAACTTGCTCCAGCGAGTTCCGATGAAGTTCTCTTCAACGTCTACAGTGCCCATATGTTCCAACAGTTCCTTTACCTTATTAAAATGTTTGTTCCGTTTTTTACTGATGCCACCCAGTGAGAAGGACAGTGCATCGGGGGAACTGGTCAGTTCGCAGACGCCCGGTCCTTGAAGGGTCGCTCCCCATGCAACGGTACATCCCAAAACCCTGTCTTCGCCCAAAATCTCTGCAATCTGCATTTCGGGCAATCCATTCTGAAATGTTACCAACACTCCGTCAGGAGCTAAGAACTGGTTGAGCGATTGGACAACCTCGTGGTTGTTCTGTTGTTTGGTCATGAGGAAAATGATGTCGTATGTGCCGTTCATCTCTTCCGGTGTATAGGCTGTGACCGGTTGTGTGAATTGTATTGTTCCTGTCACCTGTGCGCCTTTTGTCTGTAAGGCTTGAATATGTGCTTTGTTACGGTTGATCAGTTCAATGGCTACTCCTGCCTTGCTGATAAATGCTCCTAAAATTGTGCCTAATGAACCGGCACCATATATGGCTATGCGCATCATCTTTTTGGGTGATTAAGTGGTTGATGTAAATATATGTAATTGATACCCTTTATCCATGAGCAAATGCTTTATTGGTTTTTCTTACGATGAATATACTGGATTCGTAGAGCAACCACATGGGCAGTGCCACGATGGAGAGGGTGAAAACATCGGATGTGGGGGTGATGATAGCAGCAATGACTAAAAGTGCTACAATGACGTGACGACGGAAATGACTCATCATGCGTGCGTTGATGACACCCATAGCGCCCAGCATCCAGCAGATAGCAGGTATTTCAAAAAGTATACCCATTGATATACTGATGGTGATGAGGCTTTCCATATACGATTCAATGGTAACGGTATTTGCTACGACCTCGCTGACTTGATACGTACCTAAAAAACGGAAAATCAAAGGGAATATCATGAAGTAGCTGAGCAATACCCCCGCCATGAAAAGGATATAACCGAAACCGACCAACCGCAAGGCATAGCGACGTTCGTTCGTGTAGAGAGCCGGAGATATAAAATGGAAGGCCAAATAGATAAGATAAGGAGAGGTGAGCAATACACCTGTCCATAGTGAAGCTTTGACATGCAACATGAACTGTTGTGCCAATCCAGTATTGATGAGCTGGACTTGTAAGAGGTCTGTACTATTTGTAGAGACCGAAAAGAGAGCTTGACTGAGTTGGTCCAACCATCGGTAGGTTATGAATTGTGTGTCCTGCGGTGCCAAGATGACGCGGAACATCTCTTCTTTGAAGAAAAATGCTACGATGGCACCAACCAAAACTGCGACAACCATTTTTACCAGGCTGCCACGTAATTCATCCAGATGCTCCCAGAAAGTCATATCTATGATGGACAAATGTTATTTCGCTTAATCCGAATTATTCTTTCGTGTTTTCTTCTTTTTTCTCGTCCTTCTCTGTGCCGTTCATTCCATCTTTGAAACTGCGCACTCCCTTGCCCAATCCTTTCATCAGTTCCGGTATTTTCTTGCCTCCGAACAGAAGAAGAACGATGAGTGCGATGATAATGATTTCTTGAAAACCTATTCCAAACATCTTTGTATATTTTAGTGGTTATTTTTTAATTAGATTTAATAGGGTGTAACCTCCAATCAATTGGAGTGCCATACCGGGCAGACCAATGCGAAAATCCTGAAGGGCTGTTTGCCAACTACCGGTCAATCCCCATTCGCCTAAAGTTCCAAGTCCTTGATAAATGAGTATGACAGCTAATAAGGTCCACCATGTTACTTTTTGAAAACGATGTGCCATCCATCCTGCAGATAATGCCAAAATTGTTGATTTCATAATGATGGCAGGCAACATTGCTAGTGCCGGCATACCAAACATCAGATGATTGATGAGAGGAGAAGCGAGAGCTGTGAGGAGTCCTACCTTCCAACCATATTTATAGGCACCCACAAGGGTAAAGAAGTAGATGGGCAACCATGTGACTCCACCTTGCGGAATGAGGTGGCAGAGTTGAGGGAGAAGGATGTTACCTACCATAAAGATGAAGGCCATCCAATAGGTCTTTACTTCGCTGTATGACAGCGTATAGAGTTTGATTGTCTTTTCCATTATATGTTCTGTTTAATAAAATTACCAATTTCTTCAAACATCTCTTCTATCGTTTCCTTATTCAGACAGAGACTTTCTACCGGGCATAACCCATCGCCACGACGGTTCATTATGCGATTGGTCTGTTGAGCATAACTGACCGATATTCCGTTCGTACGGAGCAACTCCAGGGCAGGACAACTGATAACGTCGGCATAAACTTCGCTGACACCGCCATGAATCATAAGAGCGGCAGCTCCTTTGCCTATTACCTTGTCGGCGAGTTGTGAATTTTTCAAGAATTCTTCGTTGTCATGACACAATGCCCAAAGGTCAGCGACTCCACGTTGGTGAAACGTACGTGTCACTTCTTTATTTCGGATGACGCAGGAATATCCGCCTTCGTGCAATATGTCAATCAACTGCTTCATTCTCTATCTCGTTTATGAATACGATTACAAAATGTTTTGTTTCAGATCCTCCACAAATCTGTCAATGCGATGCAACTGACGTGGAATGTTGATGCGTTGCGGACAGTGTTTGTTGCATTGGTCGCAACCGATGCAGTGGTTGGCTTGACGCAATTTGGGTACGCTACGGTCATATCCCACCAAAAACGCACGACGAGCCTTGCGGTAGTTCTCGTCTTGTTGGTCTTCCGGAATATTACCTTCGTTCACACACTTATTGTAGTGGAGTAAGATTGCAGGGATGTCAATGCCATACGGACAAGGCATGCAATACTTGCAGTCGTTGCATGGGATAGTGGGATATTGAT
>JAGBUF010000287.1 GCA_017630975.1 Paraprevotella sp.
AAGATATTGGTCATCTTCAGCAATAGGGCTTCCGGCATTCTGTAAAGCAACATAAACAATATGGCGGGCAGCGCCTGTGGTTTTTTGAAGAATGTGATGAATGTGTTGAAGAAATCGCCCAACAAGCGACCAGCATTTTTTGTAGTCCGTTTCCGGTCATTTGCCGAACGGGGCAAGGTGATGAAATGATACAGGGTCACCATGATGAAGAACAGCGCCAACACGTAGAATGTGATGCTCCACGAAAAGTTGTTGTCCTGAGTGCGGTTTTCCAACCATCCGGCAAGCATAATGAGGAGACCGCCTCCTGCGATGGTGGCAATCCTGTAAAACGTGCTTCTGATGCCGACGTACAACGTCTGCTCATGCGGACTGAGTGCCAGCATGTAGAAGCCGTCGGCGGCAATATCGTGAGTGGCGCTGCTGAAAGCCATCAGCCAGAAACATGCCAATGTGGCTTGGATGAAGAATGGTGTCGGAACGAAAAAGCCGACACCGAAGATGCTGATGGCGATGAGCAGTTGCATGGTCAATATCCACCACCTTTTGCTTTTAGCCAGATCTATCAACGGACTCCATAGTGGTTTGATGGTCCAAGGCAGATAGAGCAGACTGGTGTAGAATGCAATGTCGGCATTGGATAATCCCAATCGTTCGTACATCACGACAGAAATGGTCATTACAGCAACGTAAGGCAATGCTTCTGCAAAATAAAGTGTGGGAATCCATGCCCAAGGGTTCGTCTTTTTCATGCCTTACTTGTATCGTTTTTGTATGGTTGCACCGCTATAATAATGACTTAGGATCTCATCATACAGGTGGCCCTGACTGCCCATGACGGCAGCTCCGATCTGACACATTCCGACACCATGTCCCCAACCGGCACCATGCAACGTGAAAGATTCCGGTACACCATCCACTTCTTTGCCTTTTTCTACGATAAAGGCAGAACTGAACAGGTGGGTAGAACTCAGTACACGACGAATCTCCAGTTCCTTGCCAATGGTTAAGGTTTGGTGGGTTCCGACAATTTTGAGTTTACAGAGGTGGCCGCCTTTTCCTCTCTCCACAGGTATCAAATCAACGATGTCTCCGAAGTCGCTCTTCAGGTTTTCATTGATCAGTTCTGCCATTTCAGACTGGGTATATACCACTTTCCATCTGTAGTAGTTTTGTATTTCCCTGTCATAATCGTTGAGCACCTGATGCAGGATGTCCTGATTGGCGGTATTGCAGTATGATGGCGGATTACTTCTGATCCACTGTTCAGCCTGTTTCTCGTCGGTAAGGTCCAAAGGCTCCTTTTCCATTTGTTTTGGGGCGATGTCGCGAATGCCCACCAGATATGGCACCTCCTTGTCTTCCCAGCAATACTTGAATTCTTCAGTGGCGCCGCCACAGCACTTGGAGAAACGGGCATCGCATATTTCGTCGTTGTATGTCAGTACTTGTCCGCGGGTTGCTTTGACAGCTTCAATCACAGCTTCGTTGTGTGCCCTTGTGATGCCCTGATAGCGTTGACAATGGTCGTCGGCACACACGTCAAAGATGGTGTGGTCCTCTCTGTCGTACCATCGGATCAGTTCGGTATCTGTCTTGGTGAAAGCGAAGAATCCTCTGTCCTGAGAACTCAGTTTCTTTCTTTTTTCAATCTGTGCGTATAGCCAACTGCGACTGATAACTGCCGACGCTTTCAAGAACTCTAAGGATGATGATGCGCTCATCTCGCTCGAGATGACACTGATAAGATAGTCTTCTACGGGCAGAATATTGATAGCAACAATCTTTTCTTCTTCCACCACAAGTTTCAGCGTTCCACTGAATATCTGTGTCTCTTGTCGTTCCCAATGGAAGTTGATACCGATTGTGACGTCGTAGAGAGAGAAGGATGTATTCTTTTCTTGTGGTGTGAATGCCAGTTCGCGATAGATGTTTCCATTCCATAAGATACCGCCCTCGCAGTATTCCACCGTCTGTTCGCCTCTGACAAGAGCACCTTTCGCCGCGTAGGTGGCATTCAATGAGAAACGAATTTTTACGTCACTCTTGATACCCACTGTGACATTGGGCTCAAGACTTTCATCCTCCGGTGTCTCGTCCGTTTTGGGCTCTTCTTTCTGTTTGCCCAACATGTTATGGATGACAGGTTTCAATTCGTTTTCGGTCAAAGTGACTTCCTGGAGAATCTTCTTTGCTTTTTCTTCTGTGATCTTTTCAAAATCCTCCGCTCTTGGCGTGATGATCAAACCGCCCATATCCAGTGCGCCCGGACTGATGAGCAACTGGTTCTCAGTAGTCGTGGAATAACAGTTGGGACGATGTTTCTTGCGTGGGAATACCAATATCACCAGTTCGTCTTCTCTTCCGGAGCTCCATGATTGGCGCCAGCAGATGACGTTCATTCTCGGTTCGTGCTCACCATCGAAGAGAGGAAGTGAGTGATGCAACTTTTCAAAGAGAATACATGGTTGTTCGGATGGTCTGGTCAGGATAACGAAAACGGGACAAACGTAGCTTTTCAGCAGGAACAAACCACAATTAGGGTTCTGTGCGAGAATCTCCTCCATGCCCTCTTCTTCTTCCGGTTGCAACGGGTAGATTTTTTCCAATGCCATTTCGTAGTTTTTCCAGTCGCGTTCGATAGGCAAAACACCCCGTTGTCCGGCTTGGAAATGCATGTGGTCAGGTGCCGATGCTCCACACACCGGTCCGTTGTAGAAGAATAAATAGTCGGGTGCTTCCCAAGCCATGTTGCGCAAAGCGCTGAAGTGTGGAAGAATGACCTGCGGCGTGTGTCGTCTGGTAGGTATGGTGAAATGCTTTGGAAGGATGGGGTATGGATTGACCAAGAGTTGGTAATGGCCATCAATCGGTAATGCACTCTGTGTTTCCGGACGGTTTAAGTCGCACAAGAAACATGGTCT
>JAGBUF010000288.1 GCA_017630975.1 Paraprevotella sp.
TACCTGTGCATGCCATTGTCGGTAGACTGCAACCTAATAGTCCACTGATTCCTAATAATACTTTTCTCATAATAATTCCTCCTAATACCTTATTAATATATAATAATGTTGTGACGGTTCGTCATATGTCACGGTTCAAAGGTAGAGGATTATTATCGTAGCTTTCCAAAAGCTGTGTATAAATAAGTTTAATAGGAATATGAAATTCAGTGAAGGTTTCTATAAATGCCTTTTAAATATGCATAATTTGTTAAAAGAGGAGCAGAACTCTAATGGCTGAGATTTTAATATTACCGACCAAATGGTCGGACGATGAATTTTACGCAATTCTCAGCGATTGGGGTTTTGGTCTATAATTCGTTGTATGTCGGTATGTCTTGAAGAAATTGGCAGGAATGATTTTGGTAGTCCATCTTGCAACAGAAATGTCGTAGTCCGTTCGATACGATGAGATAGTCTACATGCAGTACCATGTTGTAACGCATGATCTGGTCAAAAACTTTTTGAGTGATTTCTACATGTGGTGCCTTGTACTCGATGATGACACGTGGGTGCATGTTATGGTCGTATACGACGCTGTCGCATCGTTTAGATGTGCCGTTGAGGTGAACTTGTATCTCGTTGGCGATAAGTCCTGTCGGGTATCCTTTGTGCTCGGTCAAAAAATGTACAAAATGTTGTCGCACCCATTCTTCAGGAGTGAGTGCCACATATTTGTTACGCAGGTCGTCAAAGATGTAGTCGCGGTCGTTGCGTTTTGTTACTTTTATTGCGTATTGAGGGAGATTTAATGCGAACATTTCTTAACTTTGCAAAGAGTAGTCTTTTTTATAAGCGACAAAAATAGCGAAAAACAATGAAAACAAAGGCTGAAATAGTGGAAAATTGGTTGCCGCGGTATACGCAACATCCCTTATCTGACTTTGGAGAGAGCGTACTGATAACCAATTTTAATAATTATGTGGACATCTTCTGCGAACAAATGGGAATAGAAAAACCTGGTTATGGTGCCAATATGCGGATGGCTACAGCCGATAATATCACGATTATCAATTTTGGAATGGGTAGTCCCAATGCCGCTATTATTATGGATTTGCTCAGTGCCATCTCGCCCAAGGCTTGTTTGTTTTTGGGTAAATGTGGAGGTCTATCTCCCAAAACGAAATTAGGCGATTTGATCCTTCCTTTGGCTGGAATTCGTGGTGAGGGTACTTCCAACGATTATTATCCGCCTGAAGTGCCCGCGTTGCCGGCTTTTATGTTGCAGAGAGCTGTGTCTACAGCCATTCGAGATGCGCAAAGGGATTATTGGACCGGAACGGTATATACCACCAACCGCCGTATTTGGGAGCATGATGATCAATTCAAAGAGTATTTGAGGAAGACACGTGCTATGGCTGTGGATATGGAGACAGCAACCCTATTTACTTGTGGGTTCGCCAATCATATTCCTACCGGAGCTTTACTGTTGGTGTCTGACAATCCGATGACACCGGAGGGAGTCAAAACCGCTGAGAGTGATAAGAAAGTGACGGATAATTTTGTTTCGGAGCATATAGCAATAGGTGTACAGGCGTTGCGCTTGATTTTGGGTAAGCGACAGACTGTAAAGCACTTGAAATTCGAATGGTAAAAGAGAGAATATGGCAGTAAAAAAGGAAGCGATATCGTATGAGGATATAGTTCGCGCTGTAAGAGCCGGTAAATATGCACCCGTTTATTATTTGATGGGTGAGGAGGAGTATTATATTGATAAGTTGAGCGAATTTATTGCAGATTCTGCTTTAAAAGAGGACGAGAAGGATTTTAACCTGACCATCTGCTATGGTTCGGATGTATCGGTAGATGATATTATTACAGCGGCAAAACGTTATCCGATGATGGCGGAACGCCAAGTGGTATGGGTGCGTGAAGCGCAGCAATTACTGGATATTGACAATTTAGCCTCGTATTTGGAGCATCCACAACCTTCTACGGTCTTGATTCTCTGTCATAAACGCGGTGTTTTGGACAAACGCAAAAAATTGGCGGGCGAGATACAAAAGGTAGGAGTGTTGTTTGAATCAAAAAAGTTAAAGGAGAATCAACTTCCGGGTTTTGTTACGTCGTATATGAAACGCAAGGAGCTCCTTATGGATCAGAATGCGGTTATGATGATGTGTGAGCATGTGGGAGATGATTTGTCAAGGATGACAGGAGAACTGGATAAACTGATTTTGGCATTGTCGGAAGGGGAGAAGCGTGTTACTGCCGATTTCGTGGAGAGGAATGTGGGAATTAGCAAAGATTATAATAATTTTGAATTGCTTTCGGCGTTGATTGATAAAGATGTATTGAAGGTAAATCGGATAGTAAAATACTTTAACAATAATCCTAAAAGTTTTGTGCTCCAACCTACCTTGTCTACTTTGTTCGGATTTTTCAGTAATTTGATGGTCGCATATTATGCACCGAATAAAACGGAAGAGGGGATAGCGGAGTGGATAGATCAATCGGTGTGGCAGGTGAGAAAAAATATACTTCCAGGACTGAAAAATTTTTCAGGCGTTAAAACGATGCAGATAATTGAAAAAATTAGAGAAGCGGATGCAAAATCAAAGGGAATAGGGAATACTTTAGCCACTTCTGGGGAACTTTTAATGGAATTAACGCACTTTATTTTGCATTAAATACGGCTATTTTTACTTTTCTGAAGCAAAAATAGAATCGTTAAAAAGTAATGTAAAATACTTTATTTTAGTAATTTATACGAATTCTCAATTGCTGAGATTTTAATATTCCGCACCAATCTGATGAATGGTGCGGAATTTTTTAGTATTCAGAAAAAACGCTTATTTTCAACTCCTGAAGTTTTATATTAGTGTTTATTAACATTTAGATTTGTATAATCATCAATTATTAATTTACTTCAAATCTTCAACAAGGTAAATTAAACACGAAGATTTATAAATAAAAATAAACGTTTAATTTTATAAAATACCGTGTTTAAAATATTAAATCATTTAGTTTAAAATAGTGAATTTAAAAATATTCATAGTCTTATTGATTTGTTAA
>JAGBUF010000289.1 GCA_017630975.1 Paraprevotella sp.
ATCTTGAACGTCAATCATTTCTACGACCCTCTTTTAAAAATGCTGGAACAGGCTGTCCATGAAAAATTCATGCGCCCCATGCACTTGGAAATATGGAAGGTTGCAACTACTCCTGTCGAAGCCATTGAACTTTTGTTAAATACACCTAAGTGGGACAGGAATATTCGGAAATTTGCGGCCATTTAAATGAGAAATATGAAAGACAGCATTTCCAACAGTCTTGATACCATCGTATGCAAGACTAACACAGACACTTGCTCTTCCACACAAACAAATCTTTCCATTGTGACCAGTATGCATACAGAAGATGCGGTCCACGAACCTGTTGCCTATGCCCTACATCAAAATGATGGCATTGTCATCACTCTACTCTTTTTCTTATTCTCTTCCCTATACATTATCGCAAAAAGCAAACAACACATTAAGACACAGATCAAACATTTGTTTTTTCTGACGACAGACCACAATGCGAGTTTTTTAACCAGAAGCGGAAGAGAAAGGAGATACAGTATGTTTCTAATGCTACAATGCTCTTATTTATTCGGATTGGCATTTTTCTACTATATTACTGATAACAACAATTATCATTCATACACCATCCCACCTTTTTTTATCACCCTCATCTACATGTTCGTTATTTATACGTTCATTGGGGTTAAACTCCTCGTTTATCAAGGTGTCAATTATGTGTTTTTTCAACAAAAAGCCCATCATCTATGGAATAAAAGCTATTATTTCATCCTTTCATCTGAAGGAGTTCTAATGCTCCCCTTTGTATTCATCATGATTTTTGGACAAACAAACACACAAACCGTCTTGGTGTATCCTTGTTTCTTATTATGTTTGGTTAAAACACTTATCGCATATAAGACATATCAAACATTTTTTAGGAATATTCATGGTTTTTTTCATTTAATTGCGTACCTTTGCGCCCTTGAAATGCTACCATTGTGCATTCTATGGCAAACACTTATCATTACGAACAAATACCTTTTATAAAACTAAGACAATATGATTAAAAAGATCCTGGTTTCACAGCCTAAACCTGCATCAAATAAATCTCCGTATTTTGAGATTGCATCCAAGCATAATGTGGAATTAGTTTTCAGGCCTTTTATCAAAGTTGAAGGACTTACCGCTAAAGAGTTCCGCCAACAGAAAGTCAACATATTGGACTATACTGCTGTTGTATTTACATCACGCAATGCCATTGACCATTTCTTTATGTTGTGCAAGGACTTGAATGTTGCAATTCCTGAAGATATGAAATATTTCTGTATCACAGAAACTATTGCACTATACATCCAGAAGTATGTACAATACAGAAAAAGAAAGGTATTCTTCGGATCTACCGGTAAAATAGATGATTTATTGCCTGCTTTTACCAAACATAAAACAGAAAAGTACCTGATTCCTCTATCTGATGTACATAACGACGAGATTTACAACTTGTTCGAATCCAAGAAACTGGTACACAAAGAAGTTATCATGTATCGTACCGTTAGCAATGATTTCAAAGCTGATGAGAAATTAGACTATGATATGCTGATTTTCTTCAGTCCTTCAGGAATACAAGCTTTATTGAAAAATTTCCCGGATTTTGACCAAAAGGAAATGGTGATTGGAACCTTCGGTCCTACAACAGCCAAGGCTGCTAAAGATGCAGGGTTAAGAGTAGATATGGAGGCGCCAACACAAAAATTCCCTTCCATTACCGCAGCTTTAGACCACTACATTAAAGAACATAACTAATCCGTATGATAAAAAAGGACGCCATTGGAATCGTCCTTTTTTATTTAATACCCCTACGATATGGAACAGGCACACCCTTTCAAATTCAAAAAATCGGAACGTTTGTGTAGCAAACGACTCATTGATGATTTATTTGATGGTAAAGGTAAGTCTATGTCTGTTTTTCCTGTCCGAGTGGTGTATAAAGTGATTCCCAAGGAAGAACATATCGCTCCTACCTCCATTCTTATTTCCGTTTCCAAACGTCGGTTCAAGCGGGCTGTAAAACGGAATCAAGTAAAAAGGCAGATACGTGAGGCGTACCGAATGAACAAAGACCTATTGTCAGATGTTCTTACAGAGCATCCGGAAGAAAATCTACTTATCGGATTTTTATGGCTTTCGGACAAATTATACAGTTCAAAGGAGGTTGAAAGTTGTGTTCGTCAATTATTAGGACGCATAGCAGGACACTTAAATGAAAAATGACCTGATTTTACAAATCATGAATAAATGTTACGAATTCATCAAGCGTCTGCTTACTGTCATCTTGATAGCGCCTATCCAATTTTATAGGAATGTTATTTCACCCCTGACACCTCCTGCCTGCAGGTTTACTCCCACCTGTTCACAATATGCCATTGAAGCCATCCAAAAACATGGACCATTCAAAGGATTGTACCTGGCTATCAAACGTATTCTGCGCTGTCATCCATGGGGAGGCAGCGGATATGACCCAGTCCCTTAATCATGTACCCTTATATCAACATTCATAGCCATCGGAAAACCGAAGAGAAGAATGAAATCGCTCTTCTCAACTATATTCTTGACTCATGTAGCCCAGAAGAAAGTATCAATGCTAACGAAGGTGGATTCTTTTCTATAGGCATCCATCCTTGGTACATTCCGCAACATCCGAAACAAGCCCTTGAGTACCTTAACCGGCTATCTACCCATCACTCATGCCAAGCCATCGGCGAAGTCGGACTGGATAAAAACGCTGTTACAGATATGTCCGCACAAGAAGACATATATATACAACAACTGAAAATCGCATCAAAACAACACTTACCCCTTATCATCCATTGCGTAAAGGCATGGAACGAAATAATAGCCATTCATTCCGCATATCACCCTGAAATCCCTTGCATTATCCATGGTTTTAGAGGTAAACCACAATTAGCAGAAAGTCTTGTCAATGCAGGATTTTATCTAAGTTTCGGATTTCATTTCAATGAGGAGAGCATTAAGATTTGCCCTTCCCATCGTCTGTTCCTTGAAACCGATGAAGACTTACGCCCCATCAGCGAATTGTACGAAGCCGTCAGTAATATACGCCAGTGCAGTGTGAATGAACTGAAAATACAATGTTTTGACAACCTGCGAAACTTAAACAAAAAGTTGCAAGTGTCATTGAAAGGTCGTACTTTTGTTGAATTATAAGTATTTACACATAAATAAATATAACGATGAACTTTGTAGAAGAATTGAAATGGAGAGGCATGATTCATACCATGATGCCTGGAACAGAAGAATTGCTCGAAAAAGAACAAGTTACCGCATATTTGGGTATTGACCCTACTGCCGACTCTTTACATATTGGTCACCTCTGTGGTGTAATGATGTTGAAACATTTTCAACGTTGCGGACACAAGCCATTGGCTCTGATTGGTGGTGCCACCGGAATGATTGGTGACCCTTCAGGAAAAAGTCAGGAACGTAATTTGCTGGATGAAGCAACACTCCGTCACAATGTAGAATGTATCCGCCAACAACTCGCTCGTTTCTTGGATTTTGACAGTGACGCCCCCAATCATGCTGAATTGGTCAACAACTACGACTGGATGAAGGATTTTACATTCCTTGATTTCGCGCGTGAAGTTGGAAAACATATCACCGTAAACTACATGATGGCAAAAGACAGTGTTCAGAAACGCTTGAATGGTGAAGCAAGAGACGGCCTTTCGTTCACTGAATTTACCTACCAACTATTACAAGGGTATGACTTCCTTTATTTATACCAACACAAAGGATGCAAATTACAAATGGGAGGTAGCGACCAATGGGGCAATATCACAACCGGTTCAGAACTGGTTCGCCGCACAGTAGGAGGAGAAGTTTTTGCACTGACCTGTCCACTTGTCACTAAAGCAGATGGAACCAAGTTCGGCAAAACAGAAAAAGGCAATATTTGGTTGAACCGCAACTATACCAGTCCATACGCCTTCTACCAATTCTGGCTCAACGTGGCAGACGATGACGCTAAAAAATACATCCGCATCTTCACCACATTAGAAAAAGAAGAAATTGACCAACTCATCGCACAACAGGATGAGGACCCCGGACAGCGCGTATTGCAAAAACGATTGGCTAAGGAAGTAACCATTATGGTACACAGCGAAGAGGACTACAATATGGCAGTGGAAGCCAGTCAAATCCTATTTGGAAAGGCCACTAAAGAAAGTTTGGAGAAACTGGACGAACAAACTTTATTGGACGTATTTGCCGGTGTCCCACAATTTGAGGTAAGTCGTGAGATGTTAAATGAAGGCGTGAAAGCAGTAGACCTTACCGCTGAAATTACACAATGCTTCCCCAGCAAGGGCGAAATGCGTAAAATGACTCAAGGCGGTGGCGTTTCTATCAACAAAGAGAAATTGGAAGCTTTTGACCGCATGATTACAACAGCAGATTTGGTGAACGACAAATACTTGCTGGTTCAACGCGGTAAGAAAAACTACTTCTTGCTAATCGTAAAATAATTTTTTGATAAAAAATTTGCAAGATAGACAGAAAACCTCTATCTTTGCACCGCTTTCGAGAGATAGCAATAAGGATTGGGATATGGTGTAATGGTAGCACAAGACATTTTGGTCGTCTTAGTCTTGGTTCGAACCCAGGTATCCCAACCAACACGAAGAA
>JAGBUF010000290.1 GCA_017630975.1 Paraprevotella sp.
ACGATTTCAATGGATTCTTTCTTGTATTATTCCTGAATAAACCCCTGTTGTTTCAACGCCTGCAATAAAGTCACACTCATGGCTTCATTGGCTGACTTGGTGTAACGAATATCAGTAAACACTTGCGCCAATGTCTCCTTATGATTTATCTCTACAAACTTTTTATTTTCCGGCAAACGTTCTTTCTCGGCATAAAGCATATCAATATCCTCTGGAAAATAATCGCTATACATCTCCTTATGCACCACTGCAGACAATGGCAAGCGGTCAGACGGTGTCGGTGATTCATCAGGCCATCCCAACGTGATAGTCGCAACCGGGAAAACCAGTTTCGGCAAATTCAGAACCTCTATAATTTGCATCGGCATGTATAAGGTTGTACCCAAATAACAAACACCCAGCCCCATAGACTCTGCCAAATTACAAAGCGTCTGCGTATATAATAGCGCATCGGAAGATGCGTTCATAAAGGAAAGCATATTATCATATCCGGGATGTGCATTTCTACACTCTGCCCATTTGGTTGTTCTATTGAAATCAGCACATATCGTCAAAACAACAGGGGCTTGCTTTACCATCGGTTGATTGAAATGCGCAGGCGACAACATCTCCTTCATTTTTTCATCGCGAGTCACCACAACGCTATACAATTGCAAATTACCCATTGTTTGGGTACGCTCTGCCAGTTCCAATATCTCCTTTAGGACTGCATCATCGACTTGGCGGGATGAATATTTCCTAATACTCTTTCTCGTTTTCAAATGTTCCATTTCTCTACATTGTTTTATCTAACGCAAAGATATAAAAAACACACTATAACTGACTACTTTTCAACGCTTTTAATTTTTCAAAATTTCATTTTGGAAAACTTTTGCAGTACTACAAAACACTTACAAGTCTGATTTTCTGCACTTTAACTTTTATTTTTGGAAAACTTTTAATATCATGCAAATATTTTAAGTTTTTCACTTGGTTATATCAAAAAACATCTGTAGTTTTGCAAAACCTTTTTAAAAAGGACTCCCAATAACCGATAAATCTATTCAAAAAAACAAATAAAAACATACTACAGTGAAAGAGAAAATTTACAGCTACGACGAAGCCTTTGACGCATCACTCCAGTATTTTAAGGGAGATGAATTGGCTGCAAGAGTCTGGGTAAACAAATACTCCATGAAAGACTCTTTTGGAAACATTTATGAGAAATCACCTGAAGACATGCATTGGCGTATTGCCAACGAAATTGCACGTATTGAAAACAAGTACGAAAACCCACTGAAACCGGAAGAAATTTTTGAGGTCCTCGATCATTTCAACTACATCATCCCTGCCGGTAGTCCAATGACCGGTATCGGAAACAATTTCCAAGTAGCTTCTCTTTCTAATTGTTTTGTTATTGGACTTGATGGAGACGCTGATTCATATGGTGGTGTCATCCGTATTGACGAAGAACAAGTTCAGCTCATGAAACGTCGCGGTGGTGTCGGTCACGACCTATCACACATCCGTCCAAAAGGCTCTCCCGTAAAAAATTCGGCTCTAACTTCAACCGGACTTGTTCCTTTCATGGAACGCTATAGTAACTCCACACGTGAGGTAGCACAAGACGGACGTCGCGGAGCATTGATGCTTTCAGTCAGCATTAAACACCCTGATGCAGAATCATTCATTGACGCCAAAATGACCGAAGGCAAAGTGACCGGAGCCAATGTTTCCGTTAAGATTGATGATGCTTTCATGCAAGCCGCAACAGAAGGAACCCCCTATACACAACAATATCCGGTATATGGTGACAATCCGACTATCTCAAAAGAGATCGACGCTCAAAATCTATGGAAGAAAATCGTTCATAATGCTTGGAAGAGTGCAGAACCGGGTGTATTGTTTTGGGACACCATCCTTCGCGAGTCAGTACCTGATTGCTATGCCGACTTAGGTTACCGCACCGTCAGCACCAATCCTTGTGGCGAAATTCCTCTCTGTCCATACGACAGTTGCCGCTTGCTTGCCATCAACTTGTACGCATACGTAGTTAATCCTTTCACAGATAAAGCATATTTTGATTTTGACCTATTCAAGAAACATGTCAGATTGGCTCAACGCTTGATGGACGACATCATTGATCTTGAGTTGGAAAAAATCGAAATGATCATGAAGAAGATTGACTCCGATCCGGAATCTGATGAAGTTAAGGGTACAGAGCGTCATCTTTGGGAAAAGATTTACAAGAAGAGTGGACAAGGTCGTCGTACCGGTGTGGGTATCACAGCCGAAGGCGATATGCTTGCAGCGTTAGGTTTACGCTATGGAACACAGGAAGCAACAGATTTCTCTGTTGAGGTACACAAGACTGTTGCCCTACAAGCTTATGGTTCATCTGTTCAAATGGCAAAAGAACGCGGTGCATTTGAAATTTTTGATGCAGAACGCGAAAAGAATAATCCATTCATCAATCGTTTACGCGAAGCAGACCCTGCCTTGTACGAAGAAATGGTGAAATACGGTCGTCGTAACATCGCATGTTTAACCATAGCCCCAACAGGTACTACCAGTTTGATGACACAAACCACATCTGGCATTGAACCTGTATTCCTTCCCGTATACAAACGCCGTCGCAAAGTCAACCCAAATGACCCAGAAGTGCGCATTGACTTTATCGATGAAACCGGCGATGCTTTTGAAGAATACATCGTATACCACCATAAGTTCCTCACTTGGATGAGAGCCAATGGTTATGACACCGAGAAGAACTATTCACAAGAAGAAATTGACGAATTAGTTGCAAAATCGCCCTATTATAAAGCTACAGCCAACGATGTTGACTGGTTAATGAAAGTCAAGATGCAAGGCGCTATCCAAAAGTGGGTGGACCACAGCATCAGTGTAACAGTCAACCTCCCGAACGATGTAGACGAAGAATTGGTAAACCGTTTGTATGTAGAAGCATGGCGTTCTGGATGTAAAGGATGTACCATCTACCGTGACGGTTCTCGCTCCGGTGTCATGATTTCAGTAAAGAACGAGAAGAAAGAAGCTGAAGTTCCTTGCAAACGTCCGGAAGTAACTGAGAAACGTCCTCAAACATTGGAATGCGACGTGGTAAGATTCCAAAACAACAAAGAAAAATGGGTGGCTTTTGTCGGATTGCTGGATGGATACCCATATGAAATTTTCACCGGTATTCAAGATGATGAAGAAGGTATCATGCTACCGAAGAGCGTCATGAAGGGACGTATCATCAAGAACATTGACGAGGACGGCAACAAGCGTTACGACTTCCAATTTGAAAATAAGAAGGGTTACAAAACTACCGTTGAAGGACTTTCTGAAAAATTCAACAAGGAGTACTGGAACTATGCTAAATTGATTTCTGGTGTATTACGCTATCGTATGCCATTGGACCATGTCATCAAACTTGTCGGCTCATTGCAGTTGGAAAGCGAAAGCATCAACACTTGGAAGAATGGTGTTGAACGCGCATTGAAGAAATACATCTCCGATGGAACTGAAGCCAAAGGTGTAAAATGCCCGAATTGCGGACATGAAACATTAGTATATCAAGAAGGATGCTTAATCTGCAAACACTGCGGTGCATCAAGATGTGGATAACAACAATATGCTGATAACAGAGAGCAATATTACATTCAAGCAAATGCGGATTTATGCCTATCATGGCGTAAATCCGCAGGAGCGTTTAACGGGTGCATACTTTTACATTGACCTAACGATTTCCGTTGATTTCCAGAAAGCGTTGGAATCGGATAATCTTAAAGATACTATCAATTACGCAGAGCTCTATCATTGCATCAAAGAAGAAATGGCTATTCCTTCTCAATTATTGGAACACGCAGCAGGAAGAATAGCAAAACGTCTTTTTGATAATTTTCCAACAATCAAAAATATCAAATTGACATTAACAAAAGAGAATCCCCCTATGGGAGCAGATATACAACATACAGGAGTAGAAATAAGTGCCAATAGATAATTTATATACACTCCACAAAACACTACTTCTATCATCTTTTTCCCACCTACTACCACAATAAAATTCATATTGTTCAAACAATATCAACTCCCTCATTTTCAACACACATCATTCCTTCATCCATTCTTACCAACTCAATTATTTTGCTATTTCTTTCATTACAACTTCCAAAAGACATTTTTTTTGTGTAAATTCGCAATCTAAAAGCGCAAATCCGCACCTTATAAAAGAAAGAAACAAAATAGCAGTCATGGAAAATATAGGAATTGCATTACAACTTATGGTAGTCGGCATGATTACCGTCTTTATTATCTTAATCATTGTCATACAGCTTGGCAAGTTGTTGATATGGACAGTAAATAAAATTGCACCCGAAGAGGTCGTAGCCCCCAAAGGTAAACCCACCTCAACAGTTACAAAGATAGATGCACAGACTCTGTCTATCATACAAGCTGCCATCACAAAACTGACAAATGGGAAAGGTAGTATTAAAAATATTGAAAGAATATAATACAGAACAAGAACAATCATAAATACACGATGGAAAAAAGAGAAGTAAAATTTAGTTTGGTCTTCCGCGACATGTGGCAAAGTGCCGGAAAATATGTACCACGCGTAGACCAACTTATGAAAGTAGCGCCCGCCATCATCAAAATGGGATGTTTTGACCGCGTTGAAACAAATGGTGGAGGATTTGAGCAAGTCAATCTTTTATTTGGAGAGAATCCCAATAATGCAGTCCGTCAATGGACCCGTCCTTTTCATGAAGCAGGGATACAAACCCATATGCTTGATCGCGCCTTAAACGGTTTGCGCATGAGCCCGGTTCCTGCGGATGTCCGTCGCTTATTTTACAAAGTAAAAAAAGCACAAGGTACAGATATTGCACGTACATTCTGCGGATTAAATGATATACGCAACATAGCACCAAGCATCAAATATGCCAAGGATGCCGGTATGATTTCACAATGTAGCATGTGTATCACTCACTCACCGATACACACTGTGGACTATTACGTGAATATGGCTAAACAGCTTATTGATTTAGGTGCTGACGAAATTTGCTTGAAGGACATGGCCGGTATCGGTCGTCCTGAGACACTGGGCAAAATCTGTGCAGGAATCAAAGCCTACAAGAAAGACATCGTTATCCAGTACCATTCACATGCCGGTCCCGGATTCAATATGGCATCCATCCTTGAAGTATGTAAAAATGGTTGCGACTATATTGACACAGCTGTTGCTCCTCTTTCATGGGGAACAGGGCATGCAGACATCCTTGCAGTACAAGCCATGTTGAAAGATGCCGGATTTAAAGTAAAAGAAATCAATATGTCTGCCTACATGGAGGTGCGCACTCAGGTACAAGAAATGATGGATGATTTCTTGGGATACTATTGCAACCCACTGAACCGCATCAACAATTCCTTGCTTATTGCTCCAGGACTTCCGGGCGGCATGATGGGTTCACTGATGGCTGATTTGGAAACTAACTTGACTTCTCTCAATAAATGGAAAGCTAAGCACGGACAGGCAGAATTGAGCGAAGACGATTTATTGGTTAAATTATTTGATGAGGTAGCCTACATCTGGCCTAAAGTCGGTTATCCATGCTTAGTTACTCCATTCAGCCAATATGTTAAGAATCTTGCACTGATGAATGTCATCCAAATGGAGAAAGGCAAAGAACGCTGGAGTATGATTGCTGACGACATTTGGGATATGATATTGGGTAAAGCTGGGCGTTTACCGGGAGAAATTGCACCGGAAATCAAGGCTTTGGCAGAAGAACAAGGACGTGTTTTCTCTGATACAGACCCACAGGAGAATTATCCTGATGAGTTAGACAAATACAAGAAACTCATGGAAGAAAAAGGATGGGAACTTGGAGAAGACGATGAAGAACTCTTTGAATATGCCATGCACCCCTCACAATATGAGGCATACAAAAGCGGCAAAGCAAAAGAAGATTTCTTGAACGACTTGGCAAAACGCCGTGAAGAGGCGAACGCCCCATCTACAGGAAACTCACAACCAGAAAGCGTAACCGTAACAGTCAATGGTCAATCTTATAAGGTAGATATCACTTACGGCGACGTTCCCGTACAAGAAAATGCTGTTTCAACAAACGTAGCAACTACTGGTGAAGGAGAAGACATCATTGCCCCCTTGGAAGGAAAGTTCTATTTAACAAAGAGCACACAGGAAACACCCAAGAAAGTGGGTGACAAAGTGGTTGCCGGCGATACCATTGCCTATATTGAAGCAATGAAAACATACAATGCTATACGTGCAGAATTTGACGGTGTCATTACAGCTATCATTGCCAACCCAGGAGACACTGTTGAAGAGGATGATGTAATCATTAAAATAGCCAAATAAAATTCATGGAACAATTACTGGATATATTAGATAAACTATACAGAATGACGGCGTTCAGTAATATCGTTGCTGACCCGACATTCTTGATCATGTATGCGCTTGCATTCATCTTATTATACTTGGGTATAGTAAAGAAATACGAGCCTCTTTTGTTAGTTCCCATTGCATTCGGAGTATTGCTTGCCAACTTCCCTGGAGGCGAGATGGGTGTTATCCAAGCCGATTCAGAAGGCTACATCACATTGGCCAACGGAAGCAAGAAAATCATTTGGGATATGCCATTGCATGATATCGCTCACGAATTGGGTCTGATGAATTTTCTTTATTACATGCTGATTAAGACAGGCTTCCTTCCCCCTATTATATTTATGGGAGTCGGAGCACTGACTGACTTTGGGCCTATGTTGCGTAACCTACGCCTCTCTATCTTTGGTGCGGCAGCCCAATTCGGAATCTTTTCTGTATTATTGGTTGCTATACTTATGGGATTCACGCCTAAAGAAGCCGCATCGCTTGGTATTATCGGAGGAGCAGATGGTCCTACAGCTATTTTTACAACCATCAAATTAGCGCCACACTTGTTAGGCCCTATTGCTATTGCAGCATACTCTTATATGGCATTGGTTCCCGTCATCATTCCATTGGTTGTAAAACTGACATGTAGCAAGAAAGAATTGATGATCAATATGAAGGAGCAAGAAAAAATGCATCCTTCAACAACAGAAATCAAGAATCTCCGCGTTCTGAAGATTATCTTCCCCATTGCCGTTACTACAGTCGTTGCACTTTTTGTGCCTTCTGCTGTACCTTTGGTTGGTATGCTTATGTTTGGAAATCTTATCAAAGAAATAGGAGCTGACACCAGTCGTCTATTTGATGCAGCATCCAATTCTATCATGAATGCCGCCACAATTTTCTTAGGTATTTGTGTTGGAGGAACGATGACAGCAGAAGCATTCTTAAATCTGCAAACAATAGGCATTGTCATCGGTGGATTCCTTGCATTTGCATTGTCTATTGCATCAGGAATTTTCATGGTAAAACTCTTCAACTTGTTCTGCAAGAAGAAAATAAACCCGCTGATTGGAGCAACCGGTTTGAGTGCTGTACCAATGGCAAGTCGTGTCTGCAACGAGATAGCCACCAAATATGATGCTAAAAACCATGTGCTCAACTACTGTATGGCATCTAATATTTCCGGTGTTATCGGCTCAGCTGTTGCAGCCGGTGTCTTGATATCATTCTTGGGATAAAAACATCTATCATAACTTGAGGAGGCTACATCTACAGATATAGCCTCCTCATTTACGTTAGAATATTCAGTATCAATCTTGATAATAGACGCGCCTTACACGAGTACTGATACCGGTCAGAATTTCATACGGAATAGTCTCCACAATATCGCTTAAAACGGTAACAGGCAAGTCCTCGCCAAAGATAACGACACTATCACCCTCATGACAATCAATCCCTGTGACATCAATCATACAGACATCCATACAGATATTTCCGATATATGGTGCTTTTTGCCCATTGACGATGCAATATCCTTTCCCGCATCCCAATTTACGGTCCAATCCATCAGCATATCCGATGGGCAATGTTGCCACTTTCGTATTCCTTTCGAGTACTCCCCTACGACTATATCCTACAGTTTCTGATGGAGACAATTCATGCATCTGAAGAATAGTTGTACGTAAAGTACTTACATTATTCAGCATTTCATTATTTCGAGCATTGACTCCATACAAGCCCAAGCCCAAACGAACCATCTCCATGTGACGCTCGGGGAAATGTTCAATAGCAGCACTATTACAGATATGGCGCAATATTGTATGCTGATAGGCAGATTGCAACTCATTGCATCCCTTTATAAAAAGACGATACTGCTGAGCTGAAAAATCATCAAAGGCATCATTGTCGCTCCCCACAAAATGCGAGAAAACAGAACGTGGAACAACAGCCGACTGTTTTTTTAATCTATCTATAAGATAGGGCATATCTTTTTCAGGATGAAATCCTAAACGATGCATACCCGTATCCAATTTTATATGAATTGGGAAGTTTGTGACTCCCTCCTTTTCTGCAGCTGTAATGAGAGCATCCAACATACGGAAACTGTATACTTCAGGTTCCAGTTCATATTCAAATAACGTATTGAAGCACCCCATTTCAGGATTCATTACCATAATATTCGTACTAACACCTGCTTTACGCAATTCTGCCCCCTCATCGGCAACAGCCACTGCCAAATAGTCCACTTGATGTTCCTGTAGTGTTTTGGCCACCTCTACCGCTCCACACCCATAAGCTGATGCCTTGACCATACATGTCACCTTCGTTCCCGGTTTCATAAAACTACGATAGTAGTTCAAATTTGCGACGACAGCATTCAAATTAACCTCTAAAGTCGTTTGATGGACCTTTAAAGATAACAAATCGGTCAGTTTATCAAAACGATATGAACGGGCACCTTTTATCAAGATCAACTCATCGTGCATCTTCTCCATTATGCGACTTTCAAGAAAGTCTTCTATGGTTTTGAAGAAATATGAATTAACATTGAATAATCGCTGTGTTTCATACAAATCCGGTCCGATGCCGATAAATGTGTCAACACCACGACTCTCTACCAATTGTGCTACTTTTGCATACAATGTTTCTGGCATTTCTCCGGACTGCTCTACATCACTCAATATCAAAGTCCGCTTACGACATGATTTATCAATACGACGACTCATGAAATCAAGAGCGATATCCAAAGAATTCAAATCAGAGTTATAACTGTCATTGATTAATGTGCAACCAGAACGCCCCTCCTTGACTTCCAGACGCATAGCGACCGGCTCCATTTTCTTCATACCGAGGAATATTTCTTTATCATCCATTCCCAAATACAAACAAACGGCCAAACATGTTATAGAATTTGTAATGGCAGCCTCATCAATAAAAGGCAGGTCATAAGTCCCCTCTTTCTCTTTGTATATATAAGTAATTGTCGTATTATCGTCATGCTTTACAACCGAAGAAATATATAATGGAACATCATGTCTTATCCTCGACCATATCAAATGTTCACCTTGAAACGCATTCTTTTGCAAGTGTTGCACTACGCATTTTTCCTCTGCGCAATACACAACAATATCTGCATCCTTAAACAATTTCCATTTTTCAGCACACTTCTCCTCCCTTGTCTTGAAATTCTCTTGATGTGCCTCACCCAAACAAGTAAAAACCCCTATTGTAGGCTGTATAATAGTTTGTAAAGCATCCATCTCATCTTTCTGTGATATGCCGGCCTCAAAAATACCAATATCTGTATGTTCATTTATGGCCCAGACCGACAAAGGAACACCAATCTGTGAATTATAGCTACGTGGAGAACGGGTAACAACCTGTTGTGAAGATAATAACTGATACAACCATTCCTTAACGATGGTTTTGCCATTACTACCAGTAATACCGACAACAGGAATATCAAACGATTCTCTATGACGTTCTGCCAATCGTTGCAAAGCCTTCAACGTATCTTGCACCAACAAGAATCCGGCTTCCGGATATAATAAGATATCCTGCGGTTCCTTATTAACCACAAATGCTCTTACACCACGCCTATACAACTCATTTATATACCGGTGGCCATCATTTCTGGCACTTTCAATGGCAAAAAACAAGGTGCTTTCCGGGAAGCATAATGAACGACTATCTGTCAACAACCAACTGATCTCATTGTGCTCAACACCATATACGCGTGCACCTATAAACGATGCTATTTGTTCCAAAGTATAAGACATAGTCACTTATATTTTGTAATCTTTCAATTTGGCATAAGCCGGTGTATTCAAAATTGCAGGATATCTATCCACCAATTCTCTTAATTTCATACGAGTGGATTTCATGAACAATTCGTATGCTTCCGATGCAGGATGCAACGGACGATGCGTAAATGATTTTTCTATCCGTTCCCACTCTTTCATGTAATTCAATGTTTCTTTTGCAAAACATTTTTCAGTAAAACGCTCCCATATATAATTGACTGCCATTTCTGATGGGTGCAACATATCATCCGCATAAAAACGATAATCTCTCAACTCATCCATCACGATTTCGTATGCAGGGAAATAGACACATCTTCCTTCATTCCTACTGCAAATCTCATCTACCGCAAGCAATAAAGCAGCCTTACTCAATTGACTTTCATGAAATCCGTACTTGGCATATCGGTATGGACTCACCGTAAAAACCACTCGTAACGATGGTGCATGACACCACAGATCGTCCATAGCTTGTTGCAAGGAAACAACCATCTGAGACACTGTCAGTTTTTTTTCTTCAAACATCTGCGCTGGTTGCTTATGGCAATTTCCCACAATAAAACCTTTTTCTTTCAGTGCATAACACCGATTCGTACCTAAAGTGATGAACAAAAAATCAAGATGTTTCAATCTCTCTGTTTCTGAACAACAAGCCTGTTCCAAATTTCTCTTGCAGGTCACTACATCAGGAGCTGCAAAAGAACTATCATTGAACCAACTGTTCCATAAGCCTTCTGACTCTACAAAACCGTCACTCTCAAAAGTAAAATTGCCTGTCATCATGCGACATGCCGTTGCAATACTTTCAGGATTATACAACACACCGAATGGATTGACATGAACGTCCAACCCTGAATGTTCCATACGGTTACCTATATGATTGGCAAAACATGAACCTATCATATTTATTTTTGAACCGGGATATATCAGAGTGTCAAAACTTTCAATCTTTATTTCTGTACGAAAATCCATTTATGTCGATGACGTTATTGCTTTATCGTAATTTTTCATACAAAAATAAACAAGATATATTAAATTGTAGTAATTTTGCATAGATTAAATTGAATTCATGAGCAATAATCACACATACGAGCTCCTATCGCAAATCAATTACCCGAAAGATTTGCGTAAACTTTCATTGGAACAACTTCCACAAGTTTGCAAGGAGCTTCGACAAAATATTATTGATGAACTTGCAGACAATCCGGGACATTTTGCCTCCAGTTTAGGAGTCATTGAACTGACTGTTGCTTTACACTATGTGTATGACACACCATATGACCGAATTGTGTGGGACGTAGGTCATCAAGCTTATGGACATAAGATTCTGACCGGTCGACGAGAAAAGTTCCATACCAATCGTAAATTCAATGGTATAAAGCCATTCCCTTCACCGTCGGAAAGTGAATATGACACATTTACTTGCGGACATGCATCTAACTCCATCTCTGCTGCTTTAGGAATGGCTGTTGCAGCGAGCAACAAGGGTGAAGACAAACGACACATCATTGCCGTCATCGGTGATGGTTCTATGAGTGGAGGACTTGCCTTTGAAGGGTTAAACAATGTCTCCTCATGCCCGAACGACATCCTCATCATCCTGAACGATAACAACATGAGCATTGACCATAGTGTCGGTGGCATGAACCATTACTTCCACCAGTTGCACACCAGCAGTGCATACAATCGTTTCAGATTCCTTATCTCAAAAAAATTACACCGTTGGGGATGGCTCAATGAGGAAAGACGAAAAAAACTTATTCGTTTCAACAACTCTCTAAAATCACTTATCAGCAACCAACAGAATGTCTTTGAAGGGATGAACATCCGCTATTTCGGTCCAAGTGATGGACACAATGTAATAGAAATGGTTCATACGCTTCAAACACTCAAAGACATGAAGGGCCCTAAGCTCTTACACATACACACCACCAAAGGTAAGGGATTTGAACCTGCTGAAAAAGCGGCTACCATTTGGCACGCCCCGGGTAAGTTTGACAAGGAAACCGGAGAAAGAATCAAAGCCGATGATTCCCATCTCCCCCCAAGATACCAGGACGTTTTCGGAGAAACGTTACTTGAATTAGCAAAAAACAATGACAAGATTATCGGTATCACACCTGCCATGCCATCAGGATGCTCATTGAACATCCTCATGAAAGCCATGCCGGAACGTGCATTTGACGTAGGCATCGCAGAGGGGCACGCCGTCACCTTCTCCGGTGGAATGGCTAAAGATGGAATGATTCCATTTTGTAACATCTACTCTTCGTTTTCTCAGCGTGCCTATGACAATATCATTCACGATGTTGCCATTGAACGTTTGAATGTTGTATTCTGTTTTGACCGGGCAGGTTTGGTTGGAGAAGACGGAGCAACTCATCATGGTGTTTTTGATTTGGCAGCCTTACGTCCTATCCCCAACTTGACTATCTCTTCACCCTACAATGAAAAGGAGTTGAGACATTTGATGTACACGGCACAATTGCCGGATCAAGGTCCATTCGTTATCAGATATCCTCGTGGTCGCAGCAGCAATACTGATTGGCATTGCCCATTTGAAGAAATCAAAATCGGTACAGGAAGAAAACTAAAAGACGGATGTGACGTTGCCATCTTATCATTAGGACCAATCGGTAACACTGTAGCTGAAGCCATAGGTCTCTTTGAGGAAGAAGAAAAAGCAAAAGGAACATCTGTTACAATTGCTCATTATGACATGAGATTTCTTAAGCCAATAGACCATAATATCCTAAAGGAGGTGGGAGAAAAATTCACCAAGGTCATCACTATCGAAGACGGTTGTGTCAATGGCGGCTTAGGTAGCGCTGTCTTAGAATATATGTCCGACCACGGATTCACTCCTCAAGTTATCCGTTTAGGAATCCCCGATAGGTTCATTGAGCACGGCAGTATCGCACAACTCCAAGAACTTGTCGGTATGGATTGTCAAGCTATTGTCAAACAACTTCGTTTCATCTCCTCACATCACTCGTTATGAAAATCATCATTGCTGGAGCAGGCGCAGTAGGCACACATTTGGCACAACTTTTAGCCAAAGAAAATCAAGACATCACACTCATAGACGAAAGTGAAGAAAAACTTTCTAAAGTGGCTGACGATGTGGACTTGCTTACTTTGAATGGAGCCCCAACATCCATTCATATACTAAAAGAGGCGAGAACAAAAAACGCTGACTTATTTATCGCCGTAACCCCTAATGAATTAAAGAACATTACATGCTGCACATTGGCCCACTCACTCGGAGCTAAAAAGACAGTAGCCAGAATTGACAATGCAGAATATCTGGATGCTGACTACAAAGAATTCTTTAAGACCATCGGTATCAATTCTTTGATTTTTCCCGAGATTCTGGCAGCCAAAGAGATCACAGAAAACATCAGACATAGTTGGGTCCGCCAATGGTGGGAGGTGCATAACGGTGCATTGATTATGTTAGGAATCAAACTGAGAAAAAGCGCAGAGATTCTTGACATCCCTTTGAAAACACTATGTGGTCCGGACACCTGCTATCATATTGTTGCTATCAAAAGAGGAGATGAAACCATTATCCCCAATGGAGACACTACTCTTCAATTGAATGATATTGCATACTTCATGACTACCAAAAAACATATTCCATTTATCCAGAAAGTAGTGGGTAAAGAAAAATATGAGGAGGTAGAGAATGTTATGATTATGGGTGGAGGACGGACTGCATTCCACACTGCCATGTTCGCGTCAGATACTATGGATGTTAAAATCATTGAGAGCGATGCACAACGCTGTCTCGAATTAAACGAAGCATTGGAGAACAATGACACAATGATTATACATGGCGATGCCCGCGACTCTTCATTATTGTTGGCAGAAGGCATACAACGCACACAAGCTTTTGTAGCCCTGACAAGACAAAGCGAAAGCAACATCCTGGCTTGTCTGACCGCCAAACGTTTAGGCGTAAGAAAAACCGTTGCTTTGGTGGATAATCTTGATTATGTATCTATGGCTGAGAAATTAGACATAGGCACAATTATCAATAAAAAAACGATTGCTGCCAGCCATATCTATCAGATGATGCTTGACTCCGATGTTTCAAATGTAAAATGTTTAACCGTTGCTGATGCCGACGTTGCTGAGTTTGAAGTAAAAGCAGGTGCACGTGTCACCCGAAAACCGGTAAAAGACTTGGGACTTCCACTTGGAGTCACTATTGGAGGTCTTGTGCGTAATGGAGAAGGTATGCAAGTCAATGGTATGACTCAGATACAAGAAGGAGACAGCGTCGTTGTATTCTGCCAAAATATGTTTATCAAGAAGTTAGACAAATTCTTCTCGTAAATATCAAACACGATTCATCCCGTCTATAAACTGTTGTAAATCGCGCTGCAAATATACATACGGTGGAGCATCCTTGAAATTGATGTTCTTGCGCAACGATTCTTCTACAGGTGTTTGGCTATGCATATAACAGGACCATTCGTTCTGACGCTGTGTGTCATGATCCGCCAACTCCTTGATTTCACGCTCTCGTTCACGTCTCAGTATAGTACAAATAGGTTCCAACAAAGGAGTAATGACATTGTCAAACAATGTATGCCCTTGCATATATAAATAGGTAGTTTCTGGAGTTACCCCTAATCCTATTATTTCTTGCTTCAATGATTCATAATCCTTTTTGGCTTGGGGATATTGACGTTGAAGCCAAGCAATTTTCCTGTTTACTTTCTTTTTGACATATTCCAAGGTGTTTTCAGGATGGTAAACATTGATATCACCGAAACTCACATGGTTGCCGAACTCCGTCAATGTAAATTCCCGGTATTTATCGTTTCTATACATCCATACTGACCACACGAACAAAGGCCATATAATCAATGAGAATTGTTTCATGAATTCCTCTAAATCCACCAATTGTCGGTCATTCAATGTTGCCATGACACATACTTGATGCAAACTACCAGCATAACACAAATAATTTTCAATGGCATAAGCATAAGTATGAAAGACATATGGGTGATTATTTACCATGCGTGAAGTTGGTGTAACCCCTTGCATCAGATAATCATAATCAGCATCAACACATGCAATCATATAATTCCCTAAATGCGAACCCAGTTGATTCATCAGTGCCAATTTCTTGCCCTTGCCCAATGAACTTCGCGAGGGAAGCATAATTTCAAAATAACGAGTTTCATCCTCGAACTCATCCAATACCATCCGCCAAAAAGAAATATCAGCATAGCTTTCTACATACGCAACAATCTTTTGTCGGGCATCTTTCGGTTTTAATTTATTGGCTGCACCAATATATAATGAGTTCAGATTATCGGCTAACCTCTTTGCCATTGCACTCCTTGAAAGTTATTTTGTAATATCCGTCACTTCTGTTACTGCATCCATCCAACCGTTCATAATCAATGCTGGCGAGTGAGTTGTCAGGATAATCTGCACATTTGGATTCACTCGCATAATTAGATTGATCAATTTTTGTTGCCATTCCACATGCAAACTTATTTCCGGTTCATCCATAAACAAAACATATGGTTGACGATCTTGAACAAGAACAGTCAATAAAATCACCAGAATTTGCTTTTCACCGGAAGATAACTTATAAGGGGATAATATTTCGCCATACTGTTCTAACTGAATTTCATTACTGGTACGGACAATTTTCTTTCCGGTTTCTCTAAACAATTCATCCACCATATCCTGAAACTGAACCCTTGCCATGGCTGCCTGCTGCGCCATTTCACGTGCCTCTGGGTCGCCGCTGGTCAGCATTTCAATCATACGATTACCGATGTTCACTTGATAATCCAAGAAACGTCTTTGCAACAAATACAATTGCCAGTCCAATTCTGTAGCTACACGATTGTCTGCCAGTTTTTCCAACAAACCACTTTGAATCAAGGGTCGATCAAAACTCCTGATAACATCGAAACGTATAGCCGTGGCATCCTGCGGATAATAGGTAATATTCACCTCACTTTTCAAAGGAACTTCATTCTCGCTGATTTGTAGTAAGCGCGACACCACCCTATTCAAAATCGTACTTTTACCTACACCATTCACACCACTCAATATATTGACTTTACGATGCAGATCCCACACGATATGTTTCTGACCGCTCCACAAAGAATCTATCTCTATCCGCTGAATATATTCACCAATCTTATCCATGATATGCGTTTTTCTGTTGGTTTATAGACAAAGGTAATTTTTCCTGAAGAAAGTAACAACGAATTTTCTTATTTTTACGTACATTTGTCACTGAACTATAAAAATGTAAGATTTATGAATTTTAAAGAACTATGTCAGTTGCGTTATTCAGTACGCTCATATAAGCCCGATGCCATCCCGTCTGCAACCATGGAGTATATCAAAGAATGTGCCAGATTAGCTCCTTCGGCTGTCAACAGACAGCCTTGGCAATTCTTTACCATCACAAATGAAGAAGATAAGCAACGATTACAACAATGCTACGACCGCGATTGGTTTAAGGAAGCACCTGCATACATCCTGGTTTGTGAAAACGCAGGAGAAGCTTGGACCAGGAGATATGACAACAAGAACCATGCTGACATTGACGCATCCATCGCCATAGAGCATATCTGCTTGGCGGCTGCTGAACAAGGTCTTGGAACCTGTTGGGTATGTAACTTTAGGGTACAGATGTGCCAAGAGTTGTTCCAAATTCCAGAACATCTTTACCCTGTAGCCATTATCCCAATCGGCTACCCTGCATCTGCAGAAGTTCCGGAAAAAACTCGCAAGGAGATGTCCGAAATATGGACAGAACAAAAATAATATAAAGACTATATATCAAAAAATAAGAAGAAAGTACATCAGTGCTTTCTTCTTATTTTGTATTCCATAGCTGCCAACAACAATGTGAAGCAAGGGCTCAGATAATTGAAAAAGCAATAGGGTAAATAGACCAAGGTCGACACACCCAACACCATTGACTGTGTCATACCACACGAATTCCATGGCACAAGTACAGAAGTTACTGTGACAGCATCCTCTGTGGTACGACTCAACAATCTGTTCTCGTACCCCATCTTCTGATAAACTTCCTTGAACATATTACCTGTCAATATCAAAGAAAGATACTGATCGGCACATACTACATTCATAAAAAGTCCAACCCCTACCGTAGAGCCTACTAATGTAAAAGTATTGCGCGCCATACGTACAAACATACGCATAATGCTTTCTATCATGCCTGAGGCACTCATTGAAGCACCAAAAATCATTGCACAGAATATCAACCATACAGTACTCATCATCCCTGCCATACCACGTGTTGCCACCAGATCGTTCAACTCCGGTACACCTGTTTCCAATCCTGTGCTACCATACACCAGAATCATCACTCCTCGGAAACGGTTCATCAGAGAATCACTTCCGCTACCGGCAATACTATCTACCAAGTCAGATTGCGCCACTACAGCTGCAACACATGCCATTATCGTTGCACAAAATAAAATGACAATTGCGGGTAAACGACGTGCTATCATAACAGCCGTAACAATGGGGACAATCATCAACCATGGCGAAAGCGTAAAAGCTTTGGATAGACCTTCAGCATACAGACTCACATTCACTGATTCCGCGTCAGCCATATTCCATCCTACCACCATAAAAATCAACAATCCAATCAAAAATGCCGGAATAGTTGTATACATCATATACCTGATATGAACAAAAAGTGGCGTACCGGTAGTAGAGGATGCCAACACGGTTGTTTCACTCATTGGAGAAATTTTGTCTCCAAAATATGCTCCGGAAATGATTGCACCGGCAATCCATCCTTCATGGAATCCCAAAGCCTTACCGATACCCAACAAAGCAATACCTATTGTTGCAATCGTTGTCCACGAGCTACCTGTCATCACAGAAACCACTGCACAAATCAGACATGAAGAAACCAAAAACCAATACGGGTTGATGACTTGCATGCCATAATAAATCATCGTAGGGACTATACCACTCACCATCCATGCACCTCCTACAGCCCCAATCAACAAAAGGATTAAAATGGCTTGTGATACATTACTGATATTTTCTGTAACGGCAGACTCGAAATCAGGCCATTTCATCGTTTTGCACACAATCCCTATCACCACACAACAAGCAGAAGACAACAGTAAGGCGATTTGACTTGCACCGGATAATGCATCACTACCGAACGCTCTGATTACGCATATTAACATTCCCACTAAAACCATTAGTGGAACAAAGGAAATCCATACAGGAGGAATCTTTTTATCTTTCATCCAGACGATTTTTATAAAATAAATGCGCCACCATTTACAAACAGCGGCGCATTATATCATCATGTTTAAATATTATGCTACTTTTTCAAGGCGCTTCAAAATTGAGAAGATGAAGATTGCAGAAAGCAAACAGATAGCGATAAGAACACCCCAAATCAATTTCAAATCTAATCCCCACATCAATCCGGGAATCAGGATCAGGAAGTTACCAATTGCAGTCGCCACAAACCATCCGCCCATCATCATACCTTTATATTTAGGAGGAGCCACCTTGCTTACGAAAGAGATACCAATCGGTGAAAGCAACAACTCGGCAATGGTTAAAACGAAGTATGTACTGATTAACAAATTCGGAGAAACGAGGGTGGCTGTACCTGCCTCAACTGCAGCCTTTTGTGCCTCTGCCGCAGGTAAGTTCCAAGAACCAATCATCAAAATAACAAAGGCAATAGCAGCTACAAGCATACCTAAACCTATTTTCATTGGTGAAGAAGGTTCAT
>JAGBUF010000291.1 GCA_017630975.1 Paraprevotella sp.
GCTCGAAAGTCTTTCCGCTCGGAACCTAACATATAAGCATAACAACAATGTCGCGCATCATAATATTTCTTTTGATAATACTCCACCCATTCCTTTACCTCATCAACATTCTTGACAGGATGGGCGAAAGCCAAAAACTTACTGCGCTTTTCAGAAATCTCACCTTCTGCAGTTTCCTTAATTGTTCTATATACGTCAGTAGATACCATTATTCAATCAAAACTCCGATTGTTATTGAAACACACAATCGGAGTTGTAAAATTATTTATTTCAGTTTGTGAATGACTAATCCGCTACGTAATTTCGGTTCAAACCATGTGGCTTTTGGAGGCATAATCATACCATTATCGGCAATATCCATAATCTGTTGCATAGATACAGGATAAAGTGCCAATGCAACCTTCATTTCACCGCTATCACAACGACGTTTTAATTCATCCAATCCACGAAGTCCTCCAACAAAGTCAATACGTTTATCTCTACGTAAATCTTTTATTCCTAATAATTTATCAAGAATAAGACGACTACTGATGCTGACATCCAACACAGCTATCGGGTCATTCTCATCAAATCTACCTGGCAATACATCAAGACAATACCAACAGTTATTCAAATACAAGGAGAACTGATGTAGTTTCTTAGGCGCATAATTCTCAGCTCCCATACATGTTACCTTGAAATCAGCTTCTAAGGCACACAAAAAATCTTGTTCTGTAAATTCTCCTAAATCAGTAATAACACGGTTGTAATCCAATATGGTCAATTCACCGGCAGGGAAACATACAGCCATAAAATAATTATATTCAGCATCAGGATTGTCACCATGTGCAAGCACTTTTTCCTGTCCTACTAAAGCAGCTGCTGCAGAACGGTGGTGTCCATCAGCGATATACAATGAAGGCATCGCTGCAAATTGCTCGGTAATAGTTTCTATGTCGGTATCATCGCACACCAACCAAAATCTATGGCCAAAGCCATCAATGGGTGCAATAAATTCATACTCCGGTCTTTGCGCAGTATATTTACGGATAAGTGCGGACAAAACATCATTGTCAGGATATGCCAAAAATACGGGTTCAATGTTCGCATCAGTAACACGTACATGTTTCATGCGATCCTCTTCCTTATCCTGTCGCGTTAACTCATGTTTTTTAATCGTTCCATTCAGATAATCCTTTACAGATGCCCCCAATACAATACCATGTTGAGTCTTGCCTTTCATTGTCTGCGCATAGATATAGTACATCGGTTTCTCATCCTGTACTAACCATCCATTCTGCTGAAATTTATTAAAGTTCTCGGCGGCTTTTTCATACACGCAAGGGTCATACTCACTTGTACCTTCAGGGAAATCAATTTCAGGTTTAATGATATGATATAATGACAATTCATTATCGCCTGCCTCTACTCTTGCCTCTTCAGAGTTCAATACATCGTATGGACGGCACTCTATTTTCTCCACCAGTTCTTTTGGCGGTCGTAATCCTTTGAACGGTCTAACCAAAGCCATAATTTATGTATTTTTTATTTGTTTACTTGATATTTAGTACATCCATCTTTAAGATAAGCAACAATCTGTCTGGCTGCTGCCAATCCTGCATTGATATTAGCTTCAGCTGTCTGTGCACCCATCTTTTTGGGAGTAGAGAAGTAACGTCCATCATATGCTTTGAATTCGGTATCAGCATCGGGCATAATGTCAGTAACAAACTTCAAATCTGTGCGTTCACACATTAATTGAAGTAATTCAGCCTCATTAATCACCTCTTTACGGGCTGTGTTGACCAACACCCCACCCTTAGGCATTTTATTCAACAATTCATAATTGATACTCTGACGGGTCTCTGATGTTGCAGGAATATGCAAAGAAACAATTTCACATTTTTCAAACAATTCATCTTGCGACAGAACAGGCTTAACACCATCTGCTGCGATGACTTCTGCAGGACAGAAAGCATCATAAGCATAAATTTCCATACCAAAACCTTTTGCAATGGTTGCTACACATCTGCCCACATTACCATATGCCAAAATACCTAATTTCTTTCCTTTCAACTCAGTACCTGCCTTACCGTTGTAGAAGTTACGGACAGCAAATACCAACAACCCAAATACTAATTCAGCAACGGCATTCGCATTTTGTCCCGGTGTATTCATCACCACAACACCATGGTTAGTTGCAGCTGCAAGATCAACATTATCATAACCGGCACCTGCTCTCACTACAATCTTCAATTTTTTTGCTGAATCAAAAACTTCATTATCTATTTTGTCACTTCTGATAATCATCGCATCCACGTCAGCAACAGCCGTCAACAACTCGCTCTTATCTGTATATTTTTCCAACAAAACGACGTCAACACCAGCTTCTGCCGCAACCTCTTTTATTCCATCTACTGCCACTTTTGCAAATGGTTTTTCTGTAGCAATCAATATTTTAGCCATATCTTGATATATTTAAACAATAAGGCGCACCTTTAGGGTACGCCTTAAATTATGTGTACTGATTAATATTTAGCCTCAAAATCTTTCATGCTTTGTACCAAAGCCTGAACACCTTCTATAGTCTGAGCATTATAACAAGACGCTCTGAATCCACCAACACTTCTATGGCCTTTAATACCAACCATTCCTCTGTCTGTTGCAAACTGCATGAATTCAGCCTCCAATTCTTTATATTCATCATTCATGACAAAACAAATATTCATCAAAGAACGATCTTCCTCTGCAACTGTTCCTTTGAATAATTTATTTCTATCAATTTCAGAATATAAAATTTCAGCACGCTCTTTCGCACGCTTATCCATACCTTCAAGTCCGCCATTCGCCTTTACCCATTCCAAGTTCTTCATCGCACAATAGATAGGAACTACTGGAGGGGTATTGAACATAGAACCATTCTTAATGTGTACTGAATAATCCAACATTGTCGGTATTTGACGAGACACTTTACCCAACGCATCATCCTTAATGATCAAAATATTCACACCTGCCATAGAAACATTCTTCTGCGCACCGGCATAAATACAATTATACTTGCTGACATCCACCGGACGAGAACAGATATCTGACGACATATCAGCAATCAAAGGAATTGGACTATCAATATCATAACGGATTTCTGTTCCGAAAATGGTATTGTTAGTTGTCACGTGCAAGTAATCAGCGTCCTCTGGAATTACAAAATTCTTAGGATAGTAAGAATAATTCTTATCTGCTGAAGAAGCCACCTCAACCACTTCACCAAAAAGTTGAGCTTCCTTCATGGCTTTTTTTGCCCATGTACCGGTATTGATATATGCAGCTTTCTTATTCAGAAAGGTATACGGAACTCTACAGAATTCTGTATTGGCTCCACCACCAAGAAAAATTACAGAATATCCTGCAGGGACATCAAACAAATTTTTAATCAAATCCACAGCTTTATCCAACACCGGCTGAAAATTTTTCGCACGATGGCTCATCTCCATCAACGAAAGACCGCTACCTTCAAAATCCAAACAAGCAGCAGCTGTTGCCTCTATCACTTCACGCGGCAACATAGAAGGTCCCGCATTAAAATTATACTTTTTCATATTATTTGTGTTTTATTCGTTTGTCTTATGTTTAACAATACGAAAGTATGAAATATTATTTATACAAACAACGATTTCTCACAATTTTTCAGTCACTTTACATGAAAAGTGACATTTTTTATAAAATTAGAAATCTCCAACTTACAAATCGTTTCTATCTTGTTGTTTCTATAATCGTTTTGATACCTTTTATTTTCTGTCCTTTTACAGCTTGTAAGGTTGATCTTAATTTATCTCTTTTGATAGCGACAAAAGCATAATGCTCTTTTACATCTATTCTTCCAATTTCATCCTTCATCAAGCCTCCTATTTTAGATAAGAAGCCTACGATATCTATTTTATTTATTTTATCTTTTTTTCCTTTTCCAATATACAATGTCACCCATTTAGGCGAAACTGGGCAAGGAGTATGTTTCTTGAACTCATATACAACAGGATTTTTTTGTATATATTCAGGCAAATGTTCTTCTGGTCCCAATATGATATAAGCATTACCTAAAGCATCCCATCTCGCAGTTCTTCCGTTTCTATGAATATAGGCATCCTCATTGAGCGGGAAGTGATAATGTATGATATGGTCAATATTAGGAATATCAAGACCACGTGCTGCCAAGTCTGTGGAAATAAAGACATTACAAGAACCGTTACTAAATTTATACAACGCACGTTCTCTATCTTTCTGTTCCATACCTCCATGAAACATTTCACATGCGATACCTTCATTCTTCAGGAAATGATAAACTCGTTCCACACTTTCACGATAGTTGACAAAAACCAACGAACTGGCATCGCCCAAATGACAAAGCAACCTGGAGAGAATATTCAATTTGTCCTTCTCCGGAGAATGGACAGCATACACTTTTATTCTATCCTGTATCTGTTCGTCATCACTCAGGAAATTCAGTTTCAAAAAATCACCTTCAGACACGAATTCCGGTATTGCGGGTGCATCTGTCGCAGAAAGCAGAAAACGCCTGTCAAGCCCCTGCAATTTGCCTACCACCTCTGCCATTTCGTCTTGAAATCCGAATTCAAGACATTTATCAAACTCATCAATGATGAGCGTCTTTACGGTTGTTGCATTGAAATTCTCCTTATTCAAATGGTCATTCATTCTTCCCGGCGTAGAGATGATGACATTAGGCATCACACTGCGCATCGTACGGTGTTCATCCATTGCAGGACGGCCACCATAACAACTCATCACAGGAATACCCGTACCCATTGATTTGAATACCTGTTCTATCTGCAGTGCCAACTCGCGAGAAGGTACTAGAATCACAGCTTGCACATCAGCATTCTCTTTTATAGTCTGCACCAACGGTAGCAGATATGCTAATGTCTTACCGGAACCTGTAGGCGATAACAGCACCATGTCATTTCCCTTACGATACTCCTCAATGGTGGTCTGCTGCATGGTGGTCAATGCATCAATCTGCATTTTCCACAATATCTCATCTATACTGACTTTTCTCA
>JAGBUF010000292.1 GCA_017630975.1 Paraprevotella sp.
AAACATACGAGAGGCATCACTATAGTAACCATCTAAAATGGTAGTAACATCAACATTGATAATATCGCCCTCTTCCAGAATCTCATATTCGCTGGGTATACCATGACACACCACTTCGTTGATACTTGTGCACACGCTTTTGGGGAATCCTTCATAATTTAATGGAGCAGGTATTCCCCCATGATTGATAGTATATTCGTGTACCAAGTCATTGATTTCTTGCGTAGACATTCCTACACGTATTTCTCTTTCTACCAAATCCAATGCGCCGGTTGTAATCAAACCACTGCGACGAATACCTTCAATCTGCTCCGGTGTCTTTATCAATTTTCGTGATGGAACCAAACAACCTTGCTCTTGAAACATCAGCACTTTCTTGTCCAGTTCTGTCAGTTCAGCACCTTGAGGTATAATCCAATTCTTTCTCGCTTTCTTTGCCATAAGCATTAAATTTCTTTGCAAAGGTACGATAAATGCTGATATATTTTGAAATAAAAGTGTAAAAACGATGATACATGTTCAATATTAATTTGTCCCACGCTCTTGCCGGTGGCCTTGCTGATTTCGTTCAGTGGGTTGAAGCCGGCATTGATCATCTGCATGAGGTCCTGTCCTGTAAGTTTGCCCGTAGAGTGCATCTGAGCGAAGGCGAGCGAGAGCGACTGTATCTTCTGACTATCGCCCAATTTTGGGTAACTAAGCAGACTACTGAGTTTCGTTGACTCATTATTATTCGGAAAAATTAAATTTTGTATAAAAAACAAATAAGTTGCAAATTTAACCATTCTCATTACAACTAATTGATTACATTTGTACGCTAAATTAATTCAAAAATAAAATTATGGAAAAATTTAAGGGAAAGAATGTACTGATTACCGGTGGAGCATCAGGAATTGGTAGATTGATGGGCGCAATGGCATTGGATAAAGGCGCAGCTACTCTCATCATTTGGGATATTAACCAAGAGAATATAGATAATACTATAAGTGAATTTTCAAACAAAGGAAAAGTAATCGGTCATCGAGTGGATGTTTCAAATGAACAAAACGTGATTGATGCCGCAAAGACTGCAAAGAAAGAATTAGGCGAGATAGATATCGTAATCAACTGTGCCGGAATTATTACCAGTAACAAAACATTTGACAGGTATGAATCTGCAGAAATTCACCGGACGATGAACATCAATGCCATTGCACCAATGATTGTTGCACAGCAATTCTTGCCTGATATGATAAAGCGCAACAGTGGTCATATTTGCAACATATCATCTGCCGGAGGACTCGTTGCGAATCCTAAAATGAGCGTCTATGCGGCGAGTAAGTGGGCTGTGATAGGTTGGTCAGACTCTGTGAGAATTGAATTAGAACAAATGAGAAGTAATGTCAGAATAACTACAGTAGCCCCCTACTACATCAAAACTGGAATGTTCGATGGTGTGCAGTCGCCCATTGTGCCTTTGATGGAACCCGAATATGCAGCACGACACATTATCAAGGCTATTGAAAAAAATAAGAAGATGGCTGTGGTGACAAAACTTATTCCTTTCCCCTATCATTTTGTCAGACTGATGCAGGGAATACTTCCTACTGTTCCATTTGATTGGTTGTTTGGCAAAGTTTTTGGATTTTATCATTCTATGGATCACTTTACAGGACGGAAATAATTATGGCTATTAAAAATACATCTGCAGAACAAATAACTAAGATTGTTGTAGAGCAGAAAGACTTCTTCCGTAGTGGAAAGACTTTAGACATTCAATTCCGATTGAAGGCGTTGAAAGCATTAAAGGCAGCATTACTGAAATGGGAGAAACCGTTGGCAGAAGCATTGTGGGCGGATTTACATAAGTCGTACGAAGAAGCTTATATGACAGAATTGAGCATCGTATTGGGTGAGATAGACAATCATATCCGACACCTCAAGAAATGGGCGGCACCGCAACACCGTTTCACACCACTCAAGATGTTCCCATCACGTAGCAAGGTAATCAGCGAACCGCTTGGCTGCTCACTGATTATTGCCCCGTGGAATTACCCAGTACAATTGTTGTTAAATCCGTTAGTCGGCTCAATTTCTGCGGGTTGTACTACTATACTTAAACCTTCACCTTATGTTGAACATGTGTCGTGCGTAATAGAGAAAATCATCAATGAGACCTTCAATAAGAACTACATAGCAGTGGTACAAGGCAACCGCGATGTCAATGCAGTTTTGCTGGAACAGCGTTATGACATCATCTTCTTTACAGGCAGTCCGTCGTTAGGTAAAAAGGTGATGACGGCAGCTGCTAAGCATCTCACTCCAGTTGTACTTGAATTAGGTGGAAAGAGTCCTTGCATTGTTGACAAAAACGCAAAAATAGACGTTGTGGCACGACGTATTGCTTGGGGAAAGTGTCTAAATGCAGGGCAGACATGTATAGCTCCTGACTATCTATTGGTGCACAATGAAGTCAAACCTAAGTTAATTAAAGCACTGGATAAAGAATTTAAATCATTATTAGGAGAGTCTACAAAAGGAAGCAAACATTTTGTTAGAATCGTGAACGATAAGGCCTTTGAACGATTAACCGGTTATCTTAAAGGTGCTGATATTGTTGTTGGTGGGCAATATGATCAGACTGAGCGTTATATTTCTCCAACTGTAATAGATCATGTTGATGCAGATGCACCAATCATGCGAGAAGAAATTTTCGGACCGATATTTCCAATCATTACATTTGATAAGATTGAAAATGCAGTACAATTCATCAATGAGCGTGAAAAACCGCTTGCACTTTATTACTTTGGCGACAATAAGACAGCGAAGTATGTACTCAAACACACGTCCTCAGGCGGTGCCTGCGTAAATGACACTATTATGCATATTGCCAACGAGAAATTGCCTTTTGGCGGTGTGGGTAATTCCGGTATGTCGTCATATCATGGTAAAGAATCGTACAACGTGTTTTCACATCATCGTTCGGTGGTAACAACTACAACATTATTTGATATACCTTTTAGATATATGCCCTATAAAATGTTCTCACTAGTCAAAAAATTATTGTAAGAACCAGTTGATGACTCAATAGTAGAATTATTCATATCATTCTACATATTTTAGTAGGTGCAGGTTAATTTTGCACCTACTATTTTTATGACTATTGACATGTACCGGTAAAGAATGATCGTAGAAACGCGCCTATCTATCTGTGGCAAAGTAGTGTTAGTATCAACGAACCCTCAGGGCGTCACCGGACTTGATAGCGTAATCCGGTGTGAGATCGTTCATATTGTAAAGACTTTTCAAACGGATACCTTCGGCTACGACTATGCACCGGAGCTGACCAAAGAGAATACCGCGCAGGAGGCCGTTGATGCGATCAATGCGGCCGGCGGTCTGGCGATCCTCGCACATCCTGCATGGTCGCTCAACACGCACGATATG
>JAGBUF010000293.1 GCA_017630975.1 Paraprevotella sp.
ACTATACAGCACGTGCCATCGGTGCCTATCAGAATGCAGCTCGCTATAATTACAAAGACAGCATCGGGTACTTATATCTTGCTGAAATGCAACGCAAAAACGGAGAGTACAAGAAAGCTGCGGAGAATTATGAAATCTACCTACAATACCAACCGGACGACGTATTGGCACGTAATGCCTTGAAAGGTTGCCAACTCGCTCCCATCTGGAAGAATCATCCTACTCTCTATACCATCAAGAAAGAACCCATGTTCAATGGCAGAAGGACGGACTATTGTCCGATGCTTGTAGGTGACGACATGGAACACCTTTATTTCTCTTCCACCCGACCACAGGCTACAGGTAATGAAGTGAGTGGTATTACAGGCATTAAACCCGGTGACTTTTTCATGGCGAAAAAAGACGAACAAGGAAAATGGCAACAACCGGAACTCATAGAGTCAGAGATCAACAGCGAATATGACGAGGGGGCATGCTGCTTCTCTCCTGATGGAAAAACCATGTATTTCACTCGTTGCACACATGACCCTGAATATCCTCGCTATGCACAGATTTACACTTCTGAGCGTTCCGATGCCAGTTGGGGTGCCCCTAAATTACTGGAGATTGCCAAAGATACTCTCTCTTCATTTGCGCATCCCACCATATCCCCGGACGGTTCTTGGTTATATTTCGTTTCTGATATGCCGGGTGGTATCGGTGGATTGGATATTTGGCGCATCCAAATCACACAACAGGGTTTAGGAGGCGTAGATAATCCTGGCGAACCCATCAATACTCCAGGCGATGAAATGTTCCCATCCTTCCGTCCTAACGGCGATTTGTATTTTTCATCAAACGGTCATGTTGGAATGGGTGGTTTGGACCTTTTCAAAGCAGAGATGGATAGCACAGGCAATTGGAGTGTGGAGAACCTCAAATACCCCATGAATTCAATGGCCGATGACTTTGGAATTACATTTGACGGACTACACAACAGAGGTTTCTTCTGCACTAATCGTGGTGATGGTCGTGGATGGGATCACATCATGAGTTTTTCCTGCCCGGAGGTTTTGATTACCGTCAAAGGATGGGTATATGAGAAAGATGGTTATGAATTACCAGAAGCACAAGTTTACATGGTGGGTAATGATGGAACCAACCTGAAATTGAGCGTCAAGAGCGATGGTTCGTTTACACAAGAAATCAAGCCTTTGGTGGATTACGTATTCTTAGGAACCTGCAAGGGCTATTTAAACCATAAAGAAGAACTACGCGCTGACACCAGCAATGTCAGCAAAGAATACACGTTACAATTTGAGTTGGCATCAATCACCGCACCGGTGTTGGTTCGCAATGTGCTATATGAATTTGACAGTGCCGATTTGACTGCGTCCTCAACAGAATCTTTGGACTCATTAACACTCTTGATGAACGAGAATCCGAACATCACAATCGAATTGAGCGCACATTGCGACTATAGGGGTAACGATGAGTACAACATCAGACTATCACAACGCAGGGCGGAATCAGTAGTGAATTACCTCATCGCTCAAGGTGTTGCCAGTGACCGCTTGACACCTGTGGGATATGGAGAGACTCAACCGAAGGTCATCAAGAAGAAATTGGCAGAACGCTACCCGTTCCTACATGAAAACGACACTCTGACCGAAGCCTTTATCTTGAAGCTACCGGAAGAACAACAAGAAATCTGCAATGCGTTGAACAGACGTACTGAGTTCCGCGTACTACGTACCACATATGGGTTGTTCAACACCCAACAAACGGAGCAGAAAAAAAACGAAGTTGAAGAACAACGCTAATCCTCACACCGACCACCCAACAAACAGAATGGCGACAAATGCGAACTTCTAATCTTCCATTCTTGCGGATAAAGATTATTCGCCCTTCCTCCTACATTTTTTACAAAACCCAATGGCATCCCTGCAAAACAGACCAAGACAAAACCACGAGCCACGTCTGAGGGTAAGATCAATACTTCTTTACGTAAATAAGCGACAGCTTGCTGATAAGTGAGTTCCACACATGGAAAGGAAGATGTATTCAAATCAAGACTCATCGCCAATGAATGCGAAGGCATCCAATCCTTCCCTTTCATAGTAGCCACTGTTATTGACTTTTGAAGTACTTTTAAATGCTCCTCCAATACCAACACATAAGGTTGTAAGCTCCGACGTATAGCCGTCAGTTCATCATCATACACCTGGAAATCATATTCTTCGGAAGAGAGCAACCATGACTTGCATTCCTCAGGGGCAACATTCTTCTTGATATTATTCCCCTTTTTATGATGCTTATTCTTAGATATTCGTTTGTTTTCAGAATGATCTATATCGTCATCCCACTTCTTTCTTAAAACGGAGAGGAAGAAACCTTCACCACGCACAAACCCCTGCAGAAAATGGTATACGGAAGTGACCTTTTCGGGGATAAGACTTCCTATAACGCCCCACTCTTCAGGGACTTGCAAAGGAAGAATTTCAGCCCCCAACTCATCGGCTATCCATTTCACATTTTCTTCGTCCTCGTACTGGTTAAGAGTACAAGTGCTATACACTAATACACCTCCCGGTTTCAACGATGGCCATATATCCTGCAGTATTTCACGCTGCCGCTCACTACACACGTTTACATAGTCCGTGCTCCATCCTGTCACTGCATCTTCCTCTTTCCTAAACATTCCTTCACCCGAACAAGGTACATCTGTTATGATCAAGTCAAAGAATTGCTTCAATGGAGCGAAATCATGTGGATAATTATTCGTGACGACCACGTCCGAATGCCCCCACTTCATCATATTCTCAGCCAACACCTGTGCCCTTGCCCTGATAGGTTCATTGCTGACCAACAAACTACCATCCGGCAACAAGGAACGGGCATGCGTTGATTTACCACCTGGAGCTGCACAAAGATCCAACGCCACCACCGGTTGATGGATGTATTGCCGTAATGCACATTCCAAGAACATGGAGGATGCTTCCTGCACATAATAACCACCGGCATGAAACAAAGGATCGGAAGTAAATGACGGACGGCTTTTCAAATAAAATCCGGCTGTCGCCCACGGAACAACCGTATCAAACTCCGGACATTCCGATGGCGTGAATATTTTACGTACTTTATTGGTATTCATACGGACACTGACAGATGGAGAATCATACAAGGCCTGTTCAAAATGCCCATAACGTTCCTCTCCCAACAACTTTTCAGCGTAATCCTTGAATTCTTGTGGTATGGCAGTCTGCATAAATCATTTACTTCTTGAGGATAAAATTAAACAAAAAAAATGGGGGACACAACTATTCATCATTTTATAGCTCCAAATACAAGAAAAAAACTAACTTTGTAAAAAGAAAGCATAAATCAAATTTCCCATGAAACAATACCTTGATTTACTTCAACGAATTCTGGATGAAGGAGTAGAGAAGACAGACCGTACCGGAACAGGCACAATCAGTATCTTCGGTCATCAAATGCGTTTTAACCTGGAAGAGGGTTTCCCGATGCTCACCACTAAAAAATTGCATTTAAAATCCATTATACATGAATTATTGTGGTTTCTGCAAGGGGATACCAACGTAAAATACCTACAGGAAAACGGGGTGCGTATATGGAATGAATGGGCTGATGAAAATGGTAATCTCGGACACATATACGGCTACCAATGGCGATCATGGCCTGACTATAAAGGTGGATTCATTGACCAAATTCAAGAGGCTGTTGATACCATCAAAAACCATCCCGACTCACGCCGTATCATTGTCAGTGCATGGAATGTGGGTGACTTAGACAATATGAACCTGCCTCCTTGCCATGCTTTCTTCCAATTCTACGTGGCAGACGGCAGATTAAGCCTGCAACTCTACCAACGCAGTGCAGACACCTTCCTCGGTGTACCATTCAATATAGCCTCATACGCGCTACTATTACAAATGATGGCACAAGTGACAGGACTGAAAGCCGGTGATTTTGTGCACACTTTAGGTGACACACATATTTACAAGAACCATTTGGAACAAGTGCAATTACAACTCAGTCGAGAGCCAAGACACTTGCCCAAGATGATCATCAATCCGGAAGTGAAGAGTATATTTGACTTCAAATTTGAAGATTTTACATTAGTGGACTACGACCCACACCCACACATCAAAGGGATTGTCTCCGTTTAATTACCGAACATTATGATATCAATTATCGTTGCCATCGCACAAAACAATGCCATAGGGTTTGAAAACAAACTACTATATTGGTTGCCGGACGACTTGAAGCGCTTCAAGGCACTGACCACCGGACATACCATCATCATGGGACGTAAAACCTTTGAATCACTTCCCAAAGGTGCACTTCCTAATAGAAGAAATATCGTATTGAGCAGAAATGCAACAACATCATTCCCCAATACTGAAGTGTTTACAAGTTTGGAGGACGCACTCGCTCACTGCAATAAAGAAGAAGAAATATTCATCATTGGAGGGGATAGTCTTTACAAGACTGCCATTCATATAGCAGATAAACTATATATAACGGCAATAGATGACACACCTGTTCATGCTGATGCCTTTTTCCCTGACATTGATTCGGGAAAATGGAAACTTCATACCCAAACACACCATGACAAAGATGAGAAACATGATTTTACCTTCTCGTTCATGGATTATATCAGAAAAGGAGAAAGTCAATGACTTTCTCCTTTTCTGTCTTTAAACGATATCTTTATTGCTCACTCTGAGGAATCGGCATTTGCCTGTTAATGGCCTCATGGAACGAAATAATCGTTTCAGTACGCTGCAAACCTAATGGTTGCAACTTATCATGTATGATACTCAACATGTGATGATTGTTTTTTGCATAAATCTTGATGAACATATCATAGTCTCCTGTTGTATAATGACATTCCACCACTTCCGGAATATTTCTCAATTCCTCTACTACTCTATCAAAATCAGAAGGATCTTTCAGGAATAAACCCATATAGGCACATGTCTCATATCCTATTTTCTCTGGATCAAGAAGATATTGTGACCCCTTGAGAACACCTAACTTCGTCAGTCGTTGCACACGTTGATGTATTGCAGCTCCAGAGACATTACATGCACGAGCCACCTCAAGAAACGGAATTCGCGCATCACTTGCTATTATCTTCAGAATTTTCTCATCAAGAGCATCAATATTGTTACTTCCCATGTTTCTTTATATTTGTGTATACAAAAGTAATGAAAAGACAACAAAGTCCTACAGAAAAATCATAAAAAAACGGCACCCGAAGATGCCGTTTTTAAATTCTGTATAATTCTAATTACGTTTCGTTGCAGAGTAGTTAATTTTCAAAGCCCATGACTTACGCAACACCTCTTTGATATCGGTAATGATACCCATTTGTGTACCTTGGTCAACTTTCAAAGAAATAGTTTGCGCCGCCTGATCTGTCATCGTTGAACGTTCCTCAGCGATAAAGTCCATTACCTCACCCGGCTCTGCATAACGGTCGTTTAACTGTATACGAGTACCAGAACCCATTACGGGACGCAATTGGTCAGTTGGAGGACCTACGTAGATAAATGATACCACGGACTTCTTCTCCAATTTTTCCAATTCAGTTCCTGCAGGTACGGTAAACTTCACCTTCAATGTCACCTCACGCATTGTTGTTACAATCATGAAGAAGAACAGAATGGTAAAAATCAAGTCAGGAAGTGAAGAGGTATTCAATTCCGGCATTTCTCGGCTTCCGTCTTTATTAAATCTTCCCATTACTTGTTTCCTCCATAATTTTTAGGTTCAGCCTCAGAAATCTTCTGTGGATAATAGTCACGAATGGCTGCCTGATGCTCTTCATCCAATGCAGAATACATTCTTCCGAATTTAGCTTTACTCAATTCATCACGTAACTCATTATAGGCACGAACCAACTCATTTTGTACTTGGAAATACACATTGTATGGTGTACCACGGTCTGTTTGAACTGAAATCACATGTTTGTCTGTTACGGCACATTGTCCGAGCAGAGGAATATTCTTCATGTGTTTTTCAGGCAAGTTCGGACTATTCGCGTCGTTCTTTACAAATTCCTTAGCCTTTTCACACAATTGTGCGATTTCGATAAAGTCACCAGAACACATAATCTGTCCTGCCGCATTGACCTTTACGTTCAACACATTTCTCTCTTTTACGTCCATCTCAGCTTGTTCATCTTCAGGAGGAGGCGGCAAGCGTCTTGCCAAACCAGCATCCGTATCCATAGAAGTTGTCACAAGGAAGAAGATAAGCAAAATGAAAGAAATATCCGCAGTTGAACTGGCGTTCAAACTAGGTACTTTTCTCTTTTTTCTTGCCATTTTCTTACTGTATTAGACGTTTTTATTTTTTCTTCTTCATCAAACCAGTCATGTTGAATACAACTGCCAAAGTGGTCAACAACAACATGATGTAGATGGATACCATAAACATATCGGTTACAGTTACCATAGCAGCAGTTGTTACTGTACCATCTGCTGCAACGAACTCTGTTTCGTTCAAGTTAGGAACAAGACCAACAATCAATGAAATAACCAATAAAGCCATTGAAGCGGCTGTCACCTTACCTCCAGGCACGCCACTGATGTCACCACCTTTTGTTGCCATTGAAATCTTAGCGCCACGCACTACGCTCCAAACAGCCAAAATAGCAGTTACGGCAAACATACCATACATCAGCCACATCAAGCCTTCTGTGCATACGGGAGCATTGTAATCGCCCTCCATATTATCATAACCATATCCAAAGAATACCGCGAAAGTCAAAATGATAATCGCAAAGCATGCATACAGGACATAGTATGACGTCATATATTTTTTAGCTGCCATGTCTCTAATTATTTTTTCAAGTTATACTTCATGCAAATATCTAGCAATGAAATAGTAGACTCTTCCATATTTGCGGTAATCTCTTCAATCTTAGAAAGGATATAGTTGTAGAACACTTGAAGAACCAATGCTACAATGATACCGAAGATAGTAGTAATCAGAGCCACCTTCATACCACCTGCTACGACAGTCGGAGAGATATCACCTGCACGTTGGATTTCATCGAACGCCATCACCATACCGATCACAGTTCCCAAGAATCCGAGTGACGGAGCCATTGCAATGAACAATGTAATCCATGAGCAACCTTTTTCCAAGTAACCTGCTTGTACACCGCCATAAGCTGTTACAGAACGTTCAACTTCCTCAACTCCTTCGTCGAAACGCATCAAACCTTGGTAGCAGATAGACGCAATAGGACCACGAGTCTCACGGCAAATAGCCTTAGCACCTTCCAAGTCACCTGCTTTCAATTTTGCTTCAATGTCAGCCATCAACTTCTTAGAATCGATTTCAGCCAAGCTCAAATAAATGATACGTTCGATACAGAATGCCAAACCAAGGACCAAAGCTACAGCTACCAATGACATAAATCCAGCATCACCTTCAATAAACTTAGTTTTCAATGACTTGTGGAAACTTTCTTCCTCCACTGGGGCAATCACTTCTTCTACCACTTCCTCAACAGCAGCGGTATCAACTAATGCTGAATCTACTGCCGCAGAATCAACTTCAATAGCAACCGGTTCAGCTTCTTGAGCCATCATTGACTGAGTCGTGCCAAAAGCATAAACTCCAAACATCGCAATAACTGCAAATAACTTTTTCATTGTGTGTCTAATTTTTTAAGATTAATATTAATTTTAGTTTATTTCTCATCATTCATGCGGAGAGAGGGGGATTCGAACCCCCGATACGCTTTTGACGTATACACGCTTTCCAGGCGTGCCTCTTCAGCCACTCGAGCACCTCTCCTCTATATAAAACGAGCGCAATTTACGAAAATTTGCTATATGCACACGCTTTCAGCTACAAAAATATTCTTTTTTTTTCGGACTGCCGCCATTCTCATGCAAAAAAGTGCACTGCGGAAAGTAAAAATCTTAAATTTAACTTTTTGTCAACTCCATTAACGCAGATGCGGAAAAACGTTCAAAGAGTTGCGATATAGCTGTTCAGCCACCACTTCAACCGAAGAACCATAGATTTCCGCCATTTTCCTCAAGGTGTTGACAATATATGCACTCTCATTACGCTTGCCTCGGTAAGGAACCGGACTTAAATATGGAGCATCTGTTTCTATTACAACTCTATCTAAAGGGACCTCTTTCAATACTTGACCCAACTGCGAATTTTTGAACGTTAGGACTCCATTTATGCCTAACATGAATCCTTCGAACTCCAACAATTCAGTCGCCTCCTCCTTTGTCCCACAAAAGCTATGAAAGACTCCTGTCAATGAATGGTTCTTATAGCAAGACAACAGTTCCATCAATTCCTGATGTGCAGAACGGGTGTGTATCATCAAAGGCAGTCCTTTACATATCGCCCAACCAATCTGACGCTTCAGAGCTCTTTTTTGTTCCTCAAAGTAAGTCTTATCCCAATAATAATCCAACCCCACTTCACCGATAGCAATAAACGGATGCGGATCACTCAATAATTGCTCCATTTCATCCAGCACTTTTTCGTAATCTTCGTTGACATCCGTAGGATGAAGTCCCATCATCGGATAGAAGAAGTCTGGCCAACAACGACACAAAGCCAACATTTCACCAACACTTTCTGCATTGATATTAGGCAACAAAACCTTTTCCACTGCCGCTGCTTGGGCACGTTCCACCACGTCCGCTATATCTTCGGAAAACTCCGGTACATATAAATGCGAATGTGTATCTATAATTCTCATGCTCTACTGAATCTTATGACTTGCGCCCCAACAAATACTCCGCCAAATCCCACAAAGGTTTCTTTCTTTCGTCCGTAAGCGGCAATTGAGCCAATACTTGTTGCGCTTCTTTAAAATAATAAAGAATCTTTTCTTGGCACAATTGTCCTATAGCCATTTTGTCATATAATGCCGTTACCGCAGCTATTTTTTCATCAGGCACATAACTGCCGGGGGCTTTCGCCACCCACATATCCAATGCTGCCCGATCTTCCGGAGAAGCCAAACGGAAAGCATTGATAAACATATACGTTTTCTTATTGCACAAAATATCTCCCCCTATTTTCTTTCCAAAAACAGCA
>JAGBUF010000294.1 GCA_017630975.1 Paraprevotella sp.
AACATTATGCACAGTTGAGACTGCACCATTCTTGGAGTTTGACGCTGAGAAGAAAACGGTTCACGGCAATGCCGGTTGCAACATCGTAAACGGAGAAGTAGTGTTGGACGAAGAGGTGAAAGGAAGCATAAAATTCCAACAGATGATTTCCACAATGATGTCCGGACCTGGAATGGATGTTGAAGTCAAAGTCATGGAAGCCATCCATCATGTCTGCAGTTTCACCATGCCCGATGAAAAGACAGTCATCATGACAGATCCCAATGGGAACGAGACATTGACTTTAGTGAAAGAATAAATACACGAGGCGATCAAAACGGTCGCCTCAAATTTTTAATATGCCCTTCCCCTCGCGAATTACCTCCAATTCATCATCCACACAATTGACGACTGTAGAAGGGACGTCCCCTCCAAAACCGGCATCTATTACTAACGCAACCTTTTTATTGTACTTCTCGTGAATCAGTTCCGGGTCGGTGGTATATTCCGCCTGCTCCTCATCATCACGAACAGACATGGAAAGAATGGGATTCCCTAACCCTGCCACCAAACCTCGTGCAATGTTATTATCCGGGACACGGATTCCCACTTCCTTCTTATTCTTATATAATTTGGGAAGACGACTACTTGTTGGGAGAATAAAAGTAAAAGGACCGGGCAGATTCTTTTTTAAAACCTTAAATACCCCATTGCTGACCTGAGCATACTCACTGATATTGGAAAGATCATAACAAACAATAGACAAGTCGGCCTTCAGCGGATTCAATCCCTTCAGAGCACATAGTTTTTCCACTGCACGCACATTCAGCGCATCACACCCAATTGCATATAATGTATCTGTGGGATACACAATCAGTTCCCCCTCTTGCAATAAACGAATGGCCTTTCCCATTTCACGTTCGTTGGGATTTTCTGCATAAATCTTTGTCAGCATATCGGTTTCATTTTGACACTAACGCAAAGGTATTACTTTCTTTTTATCATGCAAGAAAGATTTAAAAGATTATAAAAAGATTCTGTAAATCATTTTTTTCGTAACTTTGTATCTCCTAACACAAAACAATATAGAAATGGCAAAGATTACAAAAGAAATGGCTTTGCAATATCATGAACAAGGCAAGCCGGGGAAAATCGAAGTTGTTCCCACCAAACCATACACCACTCAGACAGACTTATCATTGGCGTATTCACCGGGCGTGGCAGAACCATGTCTGGAAATAGAAAAGAACCCGAATGACGCTTATCGTTATACCGCTAAAGGCAACCTTGTTGCCGTTATTTCCAATGGTACTGCCGTACTTGGATTAGGTGATATCGGTGCTTTAGCCGGAAAACCTGTAATGGAGGGTAAAGGCTTATTATTTAAAATTTATTCAGGAATTGACGTCTTTGACATTGAAATCGATGAGAAAGATCCTGAAAAATTCATACAAGCCGTTAAAGCCATTGCTCCTACATTTGGTGGTATTAACCTGGAAGACATCAAAGCACCGGAATGTTTTGAGATTGAGCGCCGCTTAAAAGAAGAATTGGACATCCCTGTCATGCACGATGACCAACACGGAACCGCCATTATTTCCAGTGCCGGTCTGTTGAACGCGTTGGAGGTGGCAGGAAAGAAAATTGAAGATGTCCGCATCGTTGTCAATGGTGCCGGTGCATCAGCTGTTTCCTGTACCAAATTATATGTTTCTCTCGGTGCCCGTTTAGAAAATATCGTCATGCTGGACAGCAAGGGCGTTATCTCTAAAAATCGTAGCGATTTGAATGAACAGAAACGTTTCTTTGCTACAGATCGCACCGACATCCACACATTAGAAGAAGCCATCAAAGGAGCAGACGTATTTCTGGGGCTATCTCGCGGAAATGTTTTGACACAAGACATGATTCGCAGCATGGCAGACTCTCCTATCGTTTTTGCTTTGGCTAATCCTGTCCCGGAAATCTCCTATGAGGATGCTATGTCATCACGTCCTGATGTATTGATGGCCACAGGACGATCTGACTATCCCAACCAAATCAACAACGTCATCGGATTCCCATATATCTTCCGTGGTGCGTTAGACACCAGTGCTACCGCCATCAATGAGGAAATGAAGTTGGCTGCTGTTAGAGCCATTGCCGGAATTGCTAAAAAGCCCGTTCCGGATGTAGTGAACGAAGCTTATCATGTCAACAACCTGACTTTCGGACCGACTTATTTCATCCCGAAACCTGTCGACCCCCGATTGATTACCGAAGTCTCTATGGCTGTAGCAAAAGCCGCCATGGAAAGCGGAGTGGCACGCCAACCCATTGAGGATTGGGATGCTTACGCTTTGAAATTGAAAGAACTGATGGGATATGAATCCAAATTAACACGACAATTACGCGATACTGCCCGTCGTCATCCCCAACGTGTGGTTTTTGCAGAAGGTATTCACCCCAATATGTTAAAAGCTGCGGTAGAAGCCAAGTCGGAAGGTATCTGCCACCCTATCCTATTAGGTAATGACGAGCGCATTGTTAAGTTAGCAAAGGAATTGGAACTCAACTTAGATGGTATTGAAATCATCAACCTTCGCCACGACCGTGAAGCAGAGCGCCGCGAACGATATGCCAAAATTCTTTCTGAGAAAAAAGCAAGAGAAGGATATACGTTTGAAGAAGCCAACGACAAGATGTTTGAACGCAACTATTTCGGAATGATGATGGTAGAAACCGGCGAAGCAGACGCTTTCATCACCGGATTGTACACCAAATATTCCAATACCATCAAAGTTGCGAAGGAAGTTATTGGTATCAGAAAAGAATACAATCATTTCGGAACGATGCATATCGTCAACTCTAAGAAAGGAACCTATTTCTTGGCTGACACCCTCATCAACCGACATCCGGATACTGATACGATGGTAGATATCGCACGTTTGTCAGAACAAACCGTTCGTTTTTTCAACCATGAACCGGCAATGGCCATGGTGTCTTATTCCAACTTCGGTTCCGATACAACCGGCAGTCCTGCCAAAATCCACAAGGCTGTTGAAATTATGCAGACCCAATATCCTGAACTTGCTATTGATGGTGAAATGCAAGTCAAATTTGCTATCGATAAAGATTTGCGCGATCATAAATATCCATTTACACGCTTGCAAGGGAAAGACGTGAATACACTTGTGTTCCCCAACCTGAGTTCGGCAAATGCCGCATACCAAATGCTACAAGCGATGAACGGAGATGATATGGAAATGATTGGTCCTATCCAAATGGGGTTGAATAAGCCCATCCACTTTACCGATTTTGAAAGTTCTGTTCGTGATATCGTTAACATTACAGCAGTAGCGGTAATCGATGCCATTGTCATGAAAAAGAAAGGTTATTGACTTAATTAGTCCTATCATATGTAAAGGTATGTCTTTTGACATGCCTTTTTTTGACGCAAAAAATAACATTATTATTGTTTGTAATTATTTTTTCATATATTTGTCTCCCGCTGAAACATCATAAAACCATATACCATGCAAAAACGTTTTTTTAGAATTATACCATCAAACTTCCATCAAGTTCTTTTGATTGTATTTTTATGCTGCCATACCAACAATCACGTCAATGCGGCACTCAAAGTAAACCACTTACGTACAGACGCCGTTAAAAACCCTATTGGTATTGATTCCAAACAACCCTCTTTCAGTTGGATCATAGAGAATGA
>JAGBUF010000295.1 GCA_017630975.1 Paraprevotella sp.
AGGCAGATATGCCGATGGGTGCACCGGGAATGGGTGGCATGGGCGGCATGATGTAATTGGAACATAGCTATTGAGTAAGAGATGCGGATGTCCGGCTGTTCGGCTGTGGCATCCGCATTTTATTATAAAAGAGGTAGACAAGTTTTAATCTTTTATGAAAACTTGTTATCTTTGAAAAAAATAATTAGGAGAAAATGGGATACGGAAAATGGATTGGTGGTTTTTTGGGCTACATGACAATGGGCCCTTTAGGCGCCTTGGTAGGTTATTTTATTGGTTTGCAGTATGATGAAAGAGAGGAGGAAGAAGCAAGAGCAAATGCAGAACAGGGACCGAATTATTATATGGATGAGAAAGAACGTAATAGTTTCTTTTTCTCCATGATGGTGTTGACCTCGTACATTATCCGCTCCGATGGTAAGGTCATGCACAGTGAGATGGAGTTTGTGCGTCGTTTCTTGCGCAACAATTTCGGACCGGGTGCTGAAGAGCAAGGTGAGCGTGTGTTGTTGATGCTTTTTGATAAAGCGAAGGAACTGGACCAACGATCACCGACGGCTTTCCGTGAGATGGTCAACGACTGTGGTGCCCAGATTGCTGATAACATGCCGGAAGAGCAGCGTTTGCAACTGTTAGCCTTCTTGGTGCAAATCGCCAAGAGTGACGGTTATGTGGCTTCCGAGGAAGTAGCTGCATTGTACGAGGTGGCATTGGCGATGAGATTGACGTTGCAGAATGTTGATTCAATGTACAATTTGGGTACTCATACGTTGGAGGGTGCTTATAAGGTTTTGGAAATAGAACCCACTGCAACAGATGATGAGGTAAAAGCGGCATATAAGAAGATGGCACTGAAGCATCATCCGGACCGTGTTCAGGCACTTGGTGATGCTGTGCGCAAGGCTGCGGAGGAGAAGTTTAAACAAATTAACGAAGCCAAGGAAAAAATATATAGGGCAAGAGGAATCAGATAATATCAAAAACACAAAAACAATGAAGAACTTAAAACGATTACTGGTATGCTGTTTTACTTTGTGGATAGGTATGACAGTCCTGTCTGCACAGTCATTAGAGAGTATTGAACCGGGCAAAAAATGGCTTGATACAAAAGGCGAGCATATCAACGCCCATGGTGGTGGCGTCCTATTCTATGAAGGCAAATATTACTGGTATGGAGAGAACCGTCCGGAACGTGGCTTTACCACAAAAGTGGGGGTAGAGGTATATTCTTCTACTGATTTGATGAATTGGACCGATGAAGGGGTGGCGCTGGCAGTATCAGAAGAGAATGGTCATGACATTGAACGAGGTTGTATCATGGAACGTCCGAAGGTGGTTTACAATGATAAGACCAAAAAGTTTGTCATGCTGTTTCATCTGGAGTTAAAAGGTAAGGGTTATGCTGCGGCTCGTGTCGGATTTGCAGTGAGCGATACACCGACAGGACCGTTCCGCTTCATTCGTTCTTTGCGCCCTAATGCCGGACAGTGGCCCAAAGATTTCTCAGAGAAGGATATCAAGAAAGCGAAGAAACTCAATCCATCCGACTATAAGGAGTGGTGGACACCGCAATGGAGAAAGGCTGTCAATACGGGCTTGCTCTTGGCGCGTGACGTTCCCGGCGGACAGATGAGTCGTGACATGACCGTCTATGTGGACGATGACGGCAAGGCATATCACATTTATTCGGCAGAAGAGAATCTGACGCTGAACATCGCTGAGTTGACAGACGATTATTTGGATTATACCGGAGATTTTATTCGTATCGCTCCGGGTGGTCATAACGAGGCTCCTACCATATTCAAGCGTAATGGAATGTATTGGATGATTACCAGTGGGTGTACGGGATGGGATCCAAACGAGGCCCGTATGTTTACATCGTCATCCATTTGGGGACCGTGGGAACAGTTGCCTTCTCCGTTTGTTGGTGAACATTCTGAAAAGACATTCTACAGTCAGGGTACTTACATATTGAAGGTACACGGAACAGAAGATACTTTTATTTTTATGGCAGATCGTTGGTATCCTCGCAGTCTAAAAAACTCTCGTTATGTATGGTTACCTATTAGCTTCAAGGAGGACGGTACACCGGAAATACGTTGGCATGACAGTTGGTCACTGAAATAATCAGAGTTTATCTATCATCATAAAACAAATCATCCGAACTCAAAAAAGTTCGGATGTTTTGTTTTATTGACTTTTACTTTTTTAATTTCTTGGTCATCTTATTCAGTGTTTTTACATCTGTACTTGATGATAGTACAGCCTCTGCTTCCTTTAGCAATGCGGGGCGTTGCTCCAATTGTTTCAATGTCATGGTTGGGGTGGAGCGGTGGCGTAGGTTGTGAATCGCCACGTTCAGTGCCGACCATGCTTCCAATCGCTCACGTTCTGCCTTTGTGATGTGCATCACCGAACCATGACGCGGAGTGAAGTTACCTTCTGTCTTGGTGTTCTGAACAAATGTGAAGTTTTTCAAATCCGTACTTTTACAGAACTGGTAGAATCCCTGTGCATAACAGTCGTACATGAGGATGTACTCGTTGGAATCAATCAAAGGGAATACACTTGAACCCTCAACAGGGAACTGCCCGTCCTTGTGTACATGTCTCCATTCAACTTTGTACGGACCGGTGAGTGACTTGCTGGTAGCACGCATCACACCCTGGCGGGTGCGGAAACCTCTGTTCATTACCGAGCGGCCCTCGTCTTTGAAGAACAAGACATATTCGTCGTTCTTTTCGTCATAAATAATGTCACCATCAATGGCAGCCGTACCGAAGTCAAACAACAGTTTGGGTTCGGTGACGTCGGTGAAGTCCTCGTTGACGTATGAGTAGAAAATTTTGAAATAGGGTTGATTGAAACGAGGGTCGTCAGTAGGATACTCCCAATCGTGACGACCGATGGAATAATAAATCATATACTTACCTTTGTTCTTGTCCCATATCAGCTGTGGTGCCCAAACGGCATGCAGGTTTTTCTTGTCAAAACCGATGAGGTTGGGAAAACGGGTGGGGAAATCGATCGCAGTATGTTGCCAGTGAATCAAGTCCGTACTTTTCATCAGCACCAATCCGTCGTTGCTTTGCCATCCTTCGTCCGAACGCATATCGGTCAGCACCATGTAAAAGGTCTTACCGTCTTTACCGCGACAGATGTAGGGGTCGCGTATGCTCTTTTTTAGAGCGATGCTGTCCGATGCCACTACGGGACGACCGTCATTTAGGGACGTGTAGTTAAAGCCGTCTTCGCTCACGG
>JAGBUF010000296.1 GCA_017630975.1 Paraprevotella sp.
GTTTCACGATATTGATACCGGTAGTCTCGTCTGCATTCACGCCAGTGAAACCATCCAAAGCAGAAATAGCACGGATCAAAGCCACACCACCGCCAGGGATGATACCCTCTTCGATTGCTGCACGAGTAGCACACAAAGCATCATCAACACGGTCTTTCTTCTCTTTCATCTCCACCTCGCTCGGAGCACCAACATAAAGGACAGCCACACCACCGCTCAACTTAGCCAAACGCTCTTGCAACTTCTCCTTATCGTAGTCGCTGGTTGAATTTGCAATTTCGTTTTTGATTTGGTTGACACGATCCTTGATCAGTTCAGTTTGTCCATGTCCATTCACAATGGTTGTATTATCTTTAGAAACTACCACCTTGTCACAAGTTCCTAACATTTCGATGGTTGCTTGTTCCAATTGCAGACCTTTCTCTTCGCTGATGACCACACCACCTGTCAACACTGCGATGTCCTCCAACATCGCCTTGCGACGGTCACCGAAACCGGGAGCTTTCACTGCACAGATTTTCAATTGACTGCGCAAACGGTTCACTACCAAAGTAGTCAAAGCTTCGCTATCTACGTCCTCAGCAATCACCAACAACGGACGACCGCTTTGTACTGCCGGTTCGAGAATAGGCAAGAAATCTTTCAAGTTGGAAATTTTCTTATCGTAAATCAAGATGTACGGATTCTCCATCACGCACTCCATTTTCTCTGTGTCTGTCACAAAGTAAGCTGACAAATAACCGCGGTCAAACTGCATACCTTCCACCACACCGATGGTAGTGTCACGACCCTTAGCTTCTTCAATGGTAATCACACCATCCTTGCTGACTTTCTTCATGGCCTCAGCCAACAACTTTCCGATTTCAGGGTCATTGTTTGCACTGACAGTAGCCACTTGCTCTATTTTGTTGTAGTCATCGCCCACTTGCTCTGCCTGTGACTTGATATGTTCTACCACCTTAGCAACAGCCTTGTCAATACCACGCTTCAAGTCCATCGGATTAGCACCTGCAGCTACATTCTTCAAGCCGACACTCACGATGCTCTGTGCCAACACTGTAGCTGTTGTTGTTCCATCACCGGCATCATCACCCGTCTTGCTGGCTACACTCTTTACCAATTGTGCACCTGCATTCTCAAAAGCATCTGCCAACTCAATTTCTTTTGCTACTGTCACACCATCTTTTGTAATGTGTGGTGCACCGAATTTCTTTTCAATGATAACGTTTCTTCCTTTCGGACCTAACGTAACCTTTACTGCGTCAGCCAATTGGTCAACACCTTTTTTCATTGCCTCGCGGGCTTCTATATTGAATTTAATATCTTTTGCCATAATATTTCTTATTTATTATATATGATTCAGCACAGACCTCATTATGCCAAAACTGCCAACACATCACTTTGGCGCATTATCAAATACTTCTTGCCTTCAAATTCCAGTTCTGTTCCTGCATACTTACCATAAAGAACAGTGTCACCTTCTTTCAAAATCATCGTTTCTTCTTTGGTACCTTCTCCAGCTGCAATTACTGTTCCTTGCAATGGTTTTTCCTTTGCTGTATCAGGAATGATGATACCTCCGATTGTTTTTGTTTCTGCCGGTGCCGGTTCTATCAGCACGCGATCTGCTAATGGTTTAATGTTCATAATTATTCGGTTTTAATTGTTTAAAATTCTTTTCTTACACTTTTCAGAAACGAAAAACATGCCAAAATAGTATAAAGTGACAGTTTGTCACCTTTGTTTTGATGTTTTTTATGAAAAAAACAAACTTTCTGTCATCTTCATCGGGTATTCAACACCATTATCGAAGAAGGTAACACTCCTTTTCTTTTTTTTTCGTATTTTTGCAGCGAATGGAATTTACAGCATGAAAATACGAGTCACATACCTTTTCGTATTTATATCTATACTTACCGCCTTGTCGCTTTTGCCCAAGACTGGAGGATATATTTGGCAACCGGAGCTCATCAATCCGTTGTCGGCCATGTTGTTTACCTTGTTGGTATACCTCATTGGGCGCATAGCCAAGTCCACCGAATCCCCTATGGGTATAATTTGTACGGCATTGTTCATTCTGTTTTTCTGTCCTGACTCGCAAGACTTTTTCAATCGTGATGAAACGGCAATCATGCAATTGTCATCCGTATGCATCGTTCCTTTTTTCATTTCGCAGTACACACGGATTTCAACCAAAGACTTTAAGTTTGTATATTTGTTGATGCTGCTAATGGGAATCTTCTGCAGTTACACACACAATAGTATCACCATCCCGTTATGTGCCAGTTTTCTGACCCTTTCATTCTTGCAACGCAACCGTCTTTTCAGATTGGCATGCTGGCCCATGGTGATAGGATTCGTTATCGGCACGACACTTGCCATCCTGCGCTCCGCCTATTGGGATCCTTCTTCTTGGAGTGATTTTACAGCACTATCATCCACAACTGCAAATGGTTTCATTCAGTTATGGAATACCAAAGTTTTCATTTTCGCTATTCTGCTGACCATCTATTTCATCTCGTCACGCGAAGGTCGTAAAAGGATATGGTTGATACAACGGGAACACCGATTACTTACTTATTGTTTATTGTATTCATTTTGCGCAGTACCCTTCGCGCCTTTAGGCATAGACAATGCCATTGATGGCGTTTGTTTTTTCTGTATGTTCTGGAGTTTATTCCTCTTCCAAGAATTATTGAGCATGCTGCATGAACGCCATCGTAAGATGCTTCAGAAATAAGTTTTTCATTACCTTTCGCCACCGAAACCGCCTCTCGGTCCGCCACCTTGTCCGCGATTTCTGCCTTCGGAACGACCTCTTTCAAATCTTCCACCGGACTCGTTTTCCATTCCACCTTGACGTCTTCCGCCAAAGAAGTTAAAACGATAGGAGAAATTCAGCATGCAATAACTATAAACACCTTCATTGCTGGAGTCTGTACGTGAAAATGCGGTGATATTACGATTCACATCACTGCGACGGTTCAAGATGTCATACCAACGGAAACTAACGGTTGCTGCATTCCCTTTTAGGAAACGCTGTGCAATACGCACATTCCACAACAACTCATCGGTATTCATAGTGGCTTCACTGAACCCTCTTCGGCTATTGTTGGTGATATCGGTAGAGACCTCCATATCCCATGGTAACTTTACCACTGCATTCCCTCCATAATTAAAATAGTATGTATCCAACTGAGTTGCCGATGTCGCGGTACTCTTTGAATGGTTATAACGAATAGAACCATTTAGAGAAACATCCAACCAGTCATTACGGAACGTGGCTCGTACTGCTTCATACAATGAAAGGTTACCGGTTTTGTTCTTTACCGTTTCCTTCTCCTGGCTACGATAGACATAACCTACGGCATTGGTATAATTCGCGCTTGTATTGGTATTGAACTTGAAGCGCTTGTCAGCAAATGCTGTGTTGAAATTGAAGTTTCCTCCAGCATTCCAATTTCCATTGATATTTTCCGGTTTGCTGATGCGACCACCCGTAATAGGATTGTACTCGGTACGATTGCTGACAGCATTCTGCGTTGTCCTGAAATTCAATTTCGCAGTATAGTTTCTCTCCACATCTGTCACAAACTTATTATAATTGGCTTCGACATTGTGCGTGAATGATGGTTTCAATTCCGCATTACCCAAGCGGATATTCAATGGGTTGGCATTGTCCAACGTATCCGGAATCAAGTCCGTAATGCCGGGTTGTCCGGAATTTCCCCTATAAGTAAAACGAAACTGCTCCTGACGAGAGAAACGGTAACGATAATCAATGGCAGGGGCAGCATTCACGACTGTACGTCTGATGTCATAATCCTTGAATCCTTTGGTATATTCCACAATAGATGTCTGCGGTTGCACATTCACTCCGAAGGTTAGATTGTACTTGGTTCGGTTCAACCGCATCTGCACACGGATGTTATGATTATAGTATTTATTCTCCACAAACCGACATTGCTCCACATCGTCAGAGGCATAAGCTCTATAGTCGTTGAAATTCAATGCCGACACTCCCAACTGACCGACTCTCGGATCAAAAAGAGACTCAACCTCCCTGTTATTATCCTGATAACGATAGTTGAAGTTATAGGAGAACTGCAAAAAAGTGTTTTGACTCAATGGTTCATTGTAACTGACATTCACTCCGACATTATGATTGCTGTTGGGAGAATTGTTGTATTGAACCTTATGATATACGGAGTCCTCACCCGTCATGGCAAGAATCTGATAATAATCAATCTGCGAATACGAACTGCTACTATTGCCGTTTTCACCGAACCCGCCATCTACACGAACACCCACGTTACGACCAGGTTTCGCCAACCGACGGTTGTACAATAAAGAGAGATTTCCCGACATGGATTTCCCCTCATTTCGGTTGGCATTGACATTATGATTGACACCTATCAAATCTTTCAGGTCATCCACTTGTGACAGCGGATCTGTAATGCCATCCACAGCATAGGGATCGTCACTGAACGATGCGTATTCACTCATGGAATGTGATCGGTTGCGCCCGATATTCAATCGGGGCTGAACCAGTATGTGAGTCATCGTATCAGGTCGCCATTCCAAATTGAAATCCATATTCAGTCCCATATTATTGCACCGACTGGATGAACGACGATTGGAAAAGGCTGCATCCTTATTCTCAAACGATTGGGTAACACTCCATGAGTTTTCTTTCGTCTGCCCACCATTCAGTCGCACATTACCGCTCATCTCCAACTTCTCGGTCTTCTCATTGTAGTTGAAACCTCCCGACTGATTGGCTTGCCGACCGCCTCGTCGCAAATTATTGGCATTGCCCACCAATGAGAAACGACGATCGCCGACAAAACGATTCACCATGACTCTACCTTCATAACGATTATGTGTTCCATAACCGCCATCCACGTTACCGAACCAACCTCTTTTTTTATCTTTCTTGATGGTCAAGTCCAGAACCGTAGTCTCTTCGCCATCATCCACTCCCGTAATGCGTGCATTGTCACTCTTCTTCTCAAAAGTTTTGATCTTATCAACAATGTCAGCAGGTAAATTCTTCAAGGTAATACTCCTGTCATTGCCAAAGAACTCTTTTCCGTCTACAAGAATTTGTGACACATTCTTACCATTGACCGTGATATTCCCATCATCATCGAGTTCTACTCCCGGAAGTTTCTTGATCAACTCCTCTACGACCGAACCTTCAGGAACTGTAAAAGCTGCCGCATTGAACTGGATAGTATCTTCCACCACAGTCATCTCCACGGCTTTCGCAGTAACAACGGTCTCAGCCAACATCTGTGTCTGTTCACGCAACAGTACGTCGGCGGTACGGTAATTTCCATTCTTCTTCGGGAGTTTCAACGAGAATGTCTGCGTTTGAAAACCCATAAAAGAAACTTTCACAGTATAATCGCCTGAGGGGATTTTAGACAAATGGAACTGTCCTTTATCATTTGTCGTAGATGTTTTGAGCACTTTGTTTTCGTGGTTAAAGAGTTGTACCGCAGCCCCAGGCATCGGATCAAGAGTCTCACGCTCATACACCGAACCACGCACCTCCAGTACGAATGTTTCCATTTGTGACACATTCTGCGCACAAACCACACCCATAGAAAAAATAAAGAAAACAAAAGCGAATGTGCTCTTCATGATTAGTTTTATCAAGATATAAATATATAAGGTAAGACGTCTTTTACGAAAAAAAGTTTAATATCGAATACGGATTTTCTCACAAATTCATATATACAAAACGAGGGCAAACGAATTGCCCTCGTTGTTCTCTATTGAAATAAAAAACTATTTTACCACTTTCTTTCCATTGACAATATAAAGCCCCTTCGGCAAACCGTCCAATGAAGTTGAACCGGAACGAACCAACTGTCCTCCGATGGTATATACATTATTGTCTATCATTTTGGAATTTGCTTTTATCTCCTCAATAGCAGCCGGGAAAGTATTGTTATTGGCTTTACCATAAACATTTGTCTGATGCAGTTTCACCTTATACGGCCATTGCTCCTTTACTCCTTCAACACCATCCCAATCAATCCAATCACGTGTCCAATAACTTGTTGGTGCTCCGCTGACCACTAACCAAAGATATGAACAATCGGCAGGACATTTGAACGACACCATCTTTTCCGGTTCTTGGTATGTTGCCGTACCGATATCGCCATATACACGTGTTCCGTCTTTCTTCAAAGCTACAAAACCTAACTTCCAACCCGCAGAGGTAGTGTTATATGCCGTATAACCGGTCTTTCCGGCCTCACCGACGAACTCTGCATACACCATTTTCTCGGTAGTAGGAACATTCAAACGGATAGCATTGTTTCCGAAGTTTTCGATACAATGAGCAGCTGTAGGCGACCAATAGCCATCACTTTCGGCAGTAAGTGCCGTTTGCGAACGACGATTGATGACACCTGCTCCATAGTCACGTATCGGGTCCATATCAAATGTCGTCATACGTGCACCATACTCCCCATCTCATCATTCAGTTGATCCAACTTCTGTGCTGTATTCTTACCAAACATTGTCATTCGCATATACGCTTGCAAAGGATCTTCCGGACTGACGGATTCGTTCCACAAACGACCTACAAAATCAATACCATGCTTATGGGCAAAGTAATCCTGGATGAAATAGTTATTATAACGTTGCTCTACGCTCAACGGATGCTTATGTAATCCATTGAGTGTATTGTTCAACCATTCGTTGTCGAATTGCTGTTGGGGATAGTATTTATATGCCTGCCATTGCGCACACATTTCCCAGAACACATTGTAATTTCCTGTTCCCCAGTTGTACATCCATCCGTTCCAGTTATTATTGTCACAATGCACCTGATATTGGAAACAGTGACCGATTTCATGCGCTACAGTCTGACCGCCACGTGAAGTATATGCCCAGCGAGACAGCGTCAACAAACCAATCTGATTGTCAATACCACTACCTGAAGCCTCCCATTCGTCGGTGTAACGCAAACGGATAATCATCTTGTAAGTATCTGATTTTGATATCCCTTTATTTATCGTGATGAACTTCAACTTGTTGGCATAAAGTTCAAACACCTCATCTGCAGACGCCAGGATGCTCTCTACCGAAGCAGGTGCTTTCAGACCATAACCTGCCTCCCAGAACAACACCCAATGTTTGGACTGCATACTACGCTCATATGTCCATTGACTTGTCGGAAGTTTCAATTGTGCATCCGTACCACATGCGCTACCACTACAATAGATTTGTTTGTCTACTGCAGCGATCTTATCATTGAGAGACGCTATTGCTGCTGTCAATTGATTCGTAGACTGGGCATAATCAACAAGTGCCTCCTGAGCAGTCTTAATTCCGTTGTTCAATGTATTCATGATAGCCACCTTGTATGGTTCATCTTTCCACCAACCAGCTACTTTCTCGGCATATTTCAAACGAGTTTCCAATTTTTCATATAGTTCACGTGATGCCTCTGCTGCTTCCAACACCTTCATCAGTTGTGCTCTTGCCTCACTCAACGCAGTCTCATCGTATATGACATTTCCATCGGCATCAGTTCCTTTGCCTGCAATGGCATTACGACCGGCAGTCATAGCCTCAGTCAAAATCATAGAAACAGAATCCTGAATACCCTCATCCAAGTATTTCTGTCCTTCATCTACCAAGGTCTGCACCATTGTAGCATAATCGGATAAATCCATCGGACCAACATACTGCAAACGGAAATAATCCACACAGAGATAATTACCTGTAGCTTCATCAGCCATCAATCCGAGTTCCACATTACTATATTCATCCACCACCGTAAAATACAGCGAATAGCTCTTCATGGAAGTGATAGGCGCTTTGGCAACACCAGCAAAAAGATATGCTCCGGTTTGCGCTTCACCACGATTCGTCGTACTGTTTGCGGCTGTTTGTTGAATGTGCAATGCATTAGCACTCAATTTATAGTTACCCCTCTTCAATCCCTTTACTACTTGAGAGACAGAAGCATTTCCCAATTTACCACCGATATCGGTATAGCCTACCATGTAATAAGTACCCATTTTGCGTGTAAAAACGGAGTTACTTTGAAGTGTCATATTCTTTACCGTCCATCCACCGGTTCCATTTTCTTCAAAAGACGGATTCTTGAGCTTATCTGTCATATTCACCGGACTGTCAGGAGAAGCGTTCTGCAGTTTGTATTCCTCCATCGCCTTTAGCAACATGTTATTGGATTTCAAGATGTCCGGCATTGTACTTTCTGCGTTATCGTAAACTCCTTGTGCAAAATCAATAGCCTCCTTCAGCGTTGCCGCACCCACTCCTTCTCCTGCACCGTATGTACGATTGGCTGCTTTCAGATTGGTATTCAAACTGGTTTTATCCACTTGCATATTCTCCCCCAATATCTGAACATAATCAATGAGAATATTGGCTGAGTTGGACGAAGCGCCAGTTGCAGCTCGATAACCGATTTGCAGTTTTCCTGCTGTTTCCTCTGTCAGGGTAAAAGTAATGGTATCCAATGTCCATTTTCGAGAAGTATATTTTGACAGTTTGGATGTAACGGCTGTACCATTGACCGGAATCCAGGAAAGTTTTGACGTACCTGTCGTAACTGTCTTCCCATTATAAGTGGGCACATTGATGGTGTATGTTCCAGCCGGCAATGTTATATTCTGATAATAACAGAAATTCTGTGACCAGCCCGTAGATAGTGCCAGGGCGCCACCGCCACCACCGGTATAACTTTGAGCCGGTACTTTCGCACCATTATATGTTCCACCAAATCCGAACTCATAAACTCCGGTAATGGTATAGTCTACAGTAAAATCAGGAATCCAGCCATGGATTTCTCTGATTTCCTGTGCCACTTTGGCATCACTCTCCGCCGTGTAGTGAAAGTCATCATCAAACCCGTAATTGGTCAAATAATACTCAGTGATGTCTGTTTGTGCCGTCAGTGGCTTTCCCAACAGCACCATCATGATAAGCATCAAATACTTACACCATTGATTCATTTTCATAGTATTTTGCATTTTAAGATTTAATTCGTCTATTTTTTGTCTTTGATCTGTTGTATCAGTTCGGTTATGCTTACCATACATTGCTCACCGGTGGTCATATTCTTCAACATCACCTTACCTTCATTCATCTCATTCTCACCAACAATAGCCACATAAGGTACATTCTTGGCATTGGCATAACTCATCTGCTTCTTCATTTTCGTTGCATCAGGATATATCTCACAACGAAGACCTGCCTCACGCGCCTTGACGAGAACCGAAAGACAATATGCAGTCTCTTCCGCACCAAAGTTCACAAACAACAGTTCCGTTCCATTCACGGTTTCCTGCGGATACAGTTCCAACTGATTCAGTACATCGAATATACGGTCGGCACCGAATGAGATTCCGACACCGCTCACACCGGGCATTCCGAATATACCGGTCAGGTTGTCATAACGTCCACCTCCGGTGATGCTACCAATTTGTACATCAAGTGCTTTCACCTCAAAGATACAACCGGTGTAATAATTCAGGCCACGCGCTAATGACAAATCAAGTTCCATTTCATTCTTCAACCCCAACGACGACAATGTATTCAACACATATTCACATTCTTCGATACCCTTCAATCCGATTTCACTTTCTGCCAACACCTCACGCATCACTGCCAACTTCTCTGTATTGGTACCACTTAAATTGATAATCGGTTGCAGTTTACAAATCGCCTCGTCACTGATACCATTTGCAGCCAATTCAGCATTGACATTGTCCAGTCCTATCTTATCCAATTTGTCTA
>JAGBUF010000297.1 GCA_017630975.1 Paraprevotella sp.
TATCTGAAATTGGCAGAAAAAGTGGTCAATGCCGGTAGTGTATTCTTAGGGCATTATACACCCGAGAGCGCAGGTGACTATGCTTCTGGAACCAATCATACTTTGCCTACCAATGGATATGCCACTGCCTATAGTGGGGTGAATTTGGATAGTTATCAGCGTAAGGTTACTTTCCAGGAATTGAAACCTGAAGGTGTCCGCATGATTGGTACAGCAGTTGAAGTAATGGCTGGGAATGAGCAGTTGGATGCACACAAGAATGCCATGACATTGAGGTTGGAATATTTAAAGAATGAAAATTTATGAAACCATTACAACAATTAGTAAGAGCAAATATCTGGTATTTAAAACCCTATAGTTCAGCCCGTGATGAATATAAGGGCGTAGATGCCTCTGTGTTTCTGGATGCGAACGAGAATCCATATAACGCTCCCTATAATCGTTATCCTGACCCATTACAACGTGATTTGAAGGAGGAGTTAGCGGTCATTAAACAAGTGTTGCCTTCGCAGATTTTCTTAGGTAATGGAAGTGATGAAGCCATAGATTTATTGTTTCGTATCTTTTGTAATCCAAAAGAAGACAATGTGGTGGCAATAGCCCCCACATACGGCATGTATAAGGTGTGTGCCGATATCAATGAGGTGGAATATCGTTCGGTTTTGTTGGACGAAAATTTTGCCTTGAATGCAGAACAATTACTCAATGCGACTGATCAACATACAAAGATGATTTTTTTATGTACACCCAATAATCCATCAGGAAATGATTTGGATAGGGATGAGATCATCAAAGTCATCAATGGATTTCAAGGTATTGTTGTCATTGATGAAGCTTACTCGGATTTTTCAAAACAAAAACCGTTCCGTCTGGATTTGATGAAATATGAGAATATTGTCGTATTGAACACTTTCTCTAAAGCATGGGGATGTGCCGGTATTCGTTTGGGTATGGCTTTCGCCGGTTCTGAAATCATTGATTTGTTCAATAAAGTAAAATATCCTTATAACATCAACTTGTTGACACAACATCAGGCATTCGATGCTTTGAAGAGAAGGTACGATGTAGACAAATGGGTGGGAGTACTGATGTATGAACGTAACCAATTGGCAGCTTCTTTTAAGGAATTGCCTTTTTGTAGAAAAGTATATCCCACAGATGCTAACTTCTTTTTGGTCAAAGTGGATGATGCCGATGTCATCTACAAATATTTGGTGTCATGTGGTATTATTGTTAGGAATCGTTCAAGAGTAGAATTGTGTGGTAATTGTTTGAGAATCACAGTGGGCACTACTCAAGAGAATAATCAATTGTTGTCCGCTTTGCGTTCATATAAAAAATAATGATATGAAAAGAGCCTTATTTATAGATCGAGATGGAACGCTGATCAAAGAACCAGCCGATGAACAGATAGATGCGTTTGAAAAGTTGGAGTTCGTTCCCGGTGTGATGCGTCATCTGGCGTTTATTTGTGATCAATTGGATTATGAATTGGTGATGGTAACCAATCAGGATGGTTTGGGGACTGCCTCATTTCCTGAAGAAACATTCTGGCCGGCACATGAATTGATGCTGAAAACATTACGTGGCGAGGGGATTGTCTTTGATGATATTTTAATAGACAGGAGTTTCCCTGAAGATGGATTACCTACCAGGAAACCGGGTACGGGAATGTTAGGTAAATATTTAACGGGAGAATATGAAATGAATCAGTGCTTTGTCATTGGTGATAGAGAGAGCGATGCGCAATTGGCACTGAATATGGGATGTCGAGCATTGATTTTAAAAAATGAAAACGATGCATCACTTCACGATGAACGTATTACCTATGTAAATGATTGGTGTGACATTGCGGAATTGATTTTTGCTGGAGAACGTAAGGCTGAGGTGGTCAGAACTACCAAAGAAACAGACATTGTAGTCAGAATGAACTTGGATGGTCGTGGACAATCACATATCGATACAGGTTTGGGATTATTCAATCACATGTTGGAGCAGATAGCTAAACATTCCAATATGGATTTGTTTGTAGAGGTCAAAGGCGATTTAGTAGTGGATGAACATCACACGATTGAAGACACCGGATTGGCTCTCGGAGAATGTCTGCGTAAGTCCTTAGGCGATAAGAGAGGAATTGAACGATATGGGTATTGTCTACCGATGGATGATTGCTTGTGCAGTGTAGCGCTCGACTTTGGTGGCAGACCATGGTTGGTGTGGGATGCTGAATTCAAGAGAGAAAAGATTGGCGATATGCCTACAGAAATGTTCTATCATTTCTTCAAGAGTTTGAGTGATACCGCTTTGATGAATTTGAATATCAAGGCAGACGGACAGAATGAGCATCATAAAATAGAAGGTATTTTCAAGGCTTTGGCACGTAGTATCAAAATGGCAATTAAGCGTGACATTTATCATTATGAGTTGCCTTCCAGTAAGGGAGTTCTTTAATGCTTAATGATAAATATTATATACTTCCGTAAAAAATACCTTTAAAATAAATGTGTTTTGAACTATAATCTATAAATTTGCCAAAAACTAACTAAATTCAATTACAATGAAAAAACTCAGAACTCTTTCCTTTGTGCTTGTACTCGTATGTATAAGCACGTTGTTGCATGCACAGCGAACAACAGATAAGTTGGATCGAGGACTTGTGGCTGTACCCGCAAGTTCCGGAGGTTGTTTTATCAGCTGGCGAATCTTTGCTGAAGAATATTATGATACAGAGTATAACTTGTATCGTGATGGTGAAAAATTGAATGACACCCCTTTGAAAGTTTCCAATTATACTGACTTGTCAGGAAATGCAAAAAGTAAATATCAGGTTGCACCTGTTGTCAGAGGTGTAGAACAGCAAAAGTCAAAGGAGATTACACGATGGTCTCAACAATTCCTTGAGATTCCTGTTGCAAATCCTACTGATAGAAACGGAAACGATGCCAGCTCATATTATTCGTTGAATGATGTATCATTGGCAGATTTGGATGGCGATGGTGTTTCTGAATTTATTGTAAAACGTCCGGGTGATGCTTGGGATGTCAATCAAAAATTAAGATTCCATCAGTTGGATTGTTACGACCATAAAGGTAACAGATTGTGGTGGATCGACTTAGGCCCGAATATGTTGGCGGGAGCAGATGAACAGTGGGATGCCGTAGCATATGACTGGGATGGTGATGGAAAAGCTGAAGTTTTGTTGCGCGGACAAGACAATATGATTATCCATCA
>JAGBUF010000298.1 GCA_017630975.1 Paraprevotella sp.
CCGGCGAGCTCCAAGCGAGCCGGCTTCCGTAATTTCCGTGGTTAAAAATTCCGCGTCAAAATCTCACTTTCAAAAACCATCCTAAAATACCATACTAATCACAATTTTCTATCACTTTTCTCCAATGAGGATCACTTCCTTGCTAAAATAGTAGGTGGGGTATTTGTTATTTCCATCATTACCATATTCAAGGAATGTATTGTAACCTCTACCATTATTGTTGTCGCTGGTGTAATAACCCAATGGAGCATTGCCGGCATACCAATCAATGGCATTGATATCGGTTTTCCAATCGGTACCGTCCAACGAACCTTGGTCGTAGTAGTTCCATTTACTACCCTTCTCAAAAAGAATTTCTTGTGTTTCACTGATAGAACCTCTGTTTACCCATCCCACAAAACGATAGTTGGCAGGTGCTTGTGCCTTTACTGTAATTGGGCCGAACAAGGAGCCATTGAATTTGTTGGTAGGAACGGGAATATCGTTCACAAACAATTTGGCATGAGGAAGGTCTGTTGATAATTGTACTTGAATGGCATCCACATAGGTCAATTTTGCTCTATGGTAGTTTTTCAGAGCATTAATCATAGTATTTTGGCGGGATGCAGTCAAGTTGTTTTTGAGGTCGCGTGCTGTGCCCCATGGTGAACCGCCTTCATATTGCATCATTGGTGCAGACCTTTCGGCGAGACTATCAATAATTTGCGCACAACGATTGGGTTCAAATACGCTTCCTGCTACCAAGCAGAAGGTGTCAATAAATTGTTTACGGAACTGATTGAAATTCTTCATCATATTCATGAAGATGGTAACCATTTCTATTTCCTTGTAATAATGATCGACAGGTTGTCCGTATAGTTTGTCAAAACCATGCATTTGTTTTTCTTCAAATCGACTGAATGTGTTTGAACCTTTTGTAAAAGAACCATCCAAATCGTAGAGCACGAAACGGAATTTTCCGCCTTCTACTCTTGGCTTGAATCCCTTGATGTTATTTTGTGGCCAGTCGTCACCGCCTAAATAGAACACAACAGCCATGTAGTTGATATACTCATCAATGTCGACAATGTTCTTGATGTCTTCGTATACAACGGATTCGTGGCGGGTGCTATCAGCTGCAAGTGTGTACCACATCATGAAACTTTCTTTTGTTCCTTCTTTTTGGCAATAGCCGGAATCCGGACTCATTTCAAACTGATCTATACTGTCATTGTCCCATCCGTAGTTGGCATATGCGTAATCCTTGTTATTGGGCTCGCGCATATTGAGCAAACTGATATATTGTCCATTGATGAAATGAACGATTGGCTGGTATGCTTGATGATCAATATCAATACCGGACGTTCCTACGATACTTTGTAGAGCGGGATCCTTGAAGCGAGCTCCGGTGTCGTTTCCACCATTTCTGATTTGCAATGTTTTGTGTTTCAAATAAGGTTTTTCCTCAAAGAACGAGTAGTCCATGGAGTTACGTCCTTCATAAATCTTCCCGGCTTTTAACTTGAAAGAATGAGGGGTCCAGCCACGACTCCAACCACCACACATAGAGAAGTCTACTTCCTGATTGATGACCATTTCTCCGTCAGGAGTAAGGAATTCGAAATTGACTGGTCTGTCCCAATCCATATTCCAATTGCATGGAGTAGATGAACCATTACCCGGACGTCCGTTTACACCTTTTACATAACATCCCAAACTATCATCGTAGAGGTTTACGGGATCTGTTACAACAGATATGATGGGTAGGGTGTAATTTTTATCATTATAGATATATGAACGGGTGATGACCTCACTAGGTAATTTGCCTTCTTGGAAAGTGCGGAAACGGAAAATACTTGTATTGGTGATGCTGAATTTGCCGTCCTTGCTAACAGTTCCATTCTTTTCTGTAGGTGTTGTTCCATCTGTTGTGTAAATCAGCGTACTTCCTTCCGGCTTGGCAACGTTGAAGTCGAATGTTCCTGTGAAAAGTTGAGTGTTTTGATCGGGTACCGGTGCTTCCACTCTTTCGCTGGCAAAAACGCTGGTATTATTGGATTTTCCTGGTGTTGGGTATGCTGTAGTGCCCCATTTGCTTCCACCATCTGTTGTGCGTGCCCAAGATGTTCTGGAAACAGCTTTGGGGAATGATTGCAGGGCAATAGGAGCTCCACTTTCGTTAGAGATGTATATTACACCGCCATCGCAATCCAATTTGAAATTGACCTGTTTGTTGTAGGCCTCGTTGTGGTCGAACCAAATCACCTTATAACCTTTGGCTGGAACAATTCCATAGTCAGCCGGTAAGCGACACATCTTCAAGTTGGTAGGGTCTTCACTGATATGGAGCCCGCCAATTCCTACTCCTCTGTCGGTGGGATTGTATAGTTCAATCCAACTTCCGTAGTTGAACGATGGGTCTACAAACATATCTACATTTGAGGCTTGTATCTCGTTGATGATGATGGATCCGGCTGTCGCTTGGTTGGAAGTTACAGTGATGTTGCATCGTGCGTAGACACCATCTTTATCGCTGGTAGCTTTGATAGATGTTCTACCCACTCCCACAGCGGTAATATTACCGTCTTGGTCTACAATCGCTACTTTTTCATTATAACTGCTCCATGTTAATTGTCTATAGGTTGCATCCTCCGGAGTGAAACTGCAAGTAAGTTGTTGGGTTTCACCTTGTATCATATCTAGCGAACTACTGGAAAGGGTTATCTTTTCTGCTGGAACGACAACACCATATTTCTCCACCTTGAAATTGTCTAACAGGCACCAATTGTTAGCTACCATTTCCGTATTGATCACTCCGAATTTAAGTGTTCCGTCTGTCACTTCTGTTTCAATGGTATTATTGAAATGTCCTTCTCTGAACATATATATACCGGTTTCCATTGAATTGGGGAAATATGTGCGTGAATTCCATCCGCTTCGATATTCCCACCAACCACTATTGATACCGGTGTTGTTTTGTGTAAAGGGGTGAGCATATATACTGGCTAATGTCACTTCATCATCATTGGCATATAGTCGTCCGGTAATGACTTCTGTTCCATTGAGGTGTTCCTGATATCCTGTGTCGTTATCTTTAGCACGGAAATAAGCTTGCACACTTACGCGATATTTTCCATTGGGTACTTGAATAGATTGATACATGTCAAATGTTCCGTTCCAGAATTCCATAGCATTAACGTCTGCACCTCGTCCTCCGGCATCTTTTGTGATATGCCATCCTGTAGTCTGATTATTGTCAAATCCAGCATTTTGTACATATTCGTTAGTGATGTCTATCCATCCCTGTGTTTGGGCTTTAAGCCAATTGAAAGGGCAAAGGGAGGTCATTAAAAGAAACGAAACAAATAATCTTTTCATATTGGATGTAGATTTAAATAATTTTTCTTAGAATAGGTTTAAGTTTTCATTCAAGTGCCATTTGCTTTAGTTCAGGTGAACTTTAAAGCGCACTCATCGTGCAAAATTAGTGTTTTTCAACCATATAAGCTTTATGTTCGCTTGTTTTTTTTGTGCTTGGGGAATGTTAAAAAGCAGAAATCGCAAGAATGTGAGTTTGAGCTCATCTTCCTGCGATTTTCGAATAGGTTGATAAATCTTTTACTTTTTCTCTGCCAAACGTTGGCTGTATTTACCTTTTATCATACAATAAATACCTACCAAAATAAATGGAATACTGAGTATTTGTCCCATGTTGAACAGCATGGATGCTTCCCATGCTTCTTGCACTTCTTTAGTATACTCAATCAAGAAACGAGCAGTAAAAATAGTTGTCAGACAGAAACCAAAGAAAAACCCGCTACCAACCTTTTGAGGACACTTGTGATAAATGATGTAACCGATAATGAGAAACAGCAAATAGCACAATGCTTCGTATAGTTGTCCCGGATGTCTTGGTAACAAGTCTACTCGTTCAAAAACAAATGCCCAAGGCACATCAGTAGGTTTACCGATGATTTCTGAATTCATCAAGTTACCCATGCGAATGAAAAAGGCACATGCGGGGGTGGCAATGGCGATATTGTCCAAAACGCGCATGATATTTAATTTCGTTTTCTTTACGTACAATATCAATGCGATAGTCAATCCGATGGTGCCTCCATGACTGGCAAGGCCGGCATAGCCTGTAAAAACCCAACCATTGGGTGTTTGACGCATGGGTAGAATCATTTCAAGCGGATGGGAGAGAAAGTACCCCGGCTCGTAAAACAGACAATGTCCTAATCTGGCCCCCACTAAAATTCCCACAAAACAGTAGAAGAATAGGGGATCAAAGAGTTTTTCGTTGATACCTTGTTGGCGGTATAGTCTTTGAACAAGCATATATCCGGACAATAGGGCAAAACACCAACAAAGAGAGTACCAACGGACTCCGAAATTACCAATATGGAAAGCGAACAAATCCGGATTCCACAAAATGTATTGTAGGGAGAGGCTCATGACTTATACATTGAAACGGAAGTGCATGATATCACCATCCTGGACAATATATTCTTTACCTTCAACTCCCATTTTGCCGGCTTCTTTAACAGCAGCTTCAGAACCGTATTGGATGTAATCATCGTATTTGATTACTTCCGCACGAATGAACCCCTTTTCAAAATCAGTGTGGATGACTCCGGCACACTGTGGTGCTTTCCATCCTTTGCGGAAAGTCCATGCTTTTACCTCCATTTCACCGGCGGTAATGAATGTTTGTAAGTTCAGTAAGCTATAGATGGCTTTGATTAAGCGGTCGCAACCGGATTCGGTCAGCCCCATGTCCTCCAAGAACATTTGTTTTTCTTCGTAGCTTTCCAACTCTGCGATGTCAGCTTCTGTTTGTGCGGAGATAATGAGTAATTCAGCGTTTTCATCTTTGATGGCTTCACGAACAGCATCTACATATTTGTTTCCATTGGCTGCTGATGTGTCATCTACGTTACAAACATAAAGCACTGGTTTGGTGGTCAGTAAGAATAGGTTCTTGGCTGCATTTTGCTCATCTTCCGTTTCAAAAGTGACTGTACGCGCTGATTTTCCTTGTAATAAAGCTTCTTTGAATTGACACAGTACCTCATATTCTATTTTGGCATTTTTGTCACCTCCTACTTTGGCTATTTTTTCAACACGTTTGATACGGTTTTCTACTGTTTCAAGGTCTTTCAATTGCAATTCTGTGTCAATGATTTCCTTGTCACGAACGGGGTCTACTGAACCATCTACGTGTACGATATTGTCGTTGTCAAAACAGCGTAATACATGGATAATGGCATCTGTTTCGCGGATGTTTCCCAAGAATTGATTACCCAATCCCTCTCCTTGGCTGGCGCCTTTCACCAATCCGGCAATGTCCACGATGTCACAAGTAGCAGGAACAATACGACCGGGATGAACCAACTCTGCTAATTTATTCAGTCTTTCATCGGGAACGGAGATTTGTCCTAATTGTGCGTCAATGGTGCAAAATGGGAAATTGGCTGCTTGTGCTTTTGCGCTAGACAAGCAGTTGAATAGGGTAGACTTGCCCACGTTGGGAAGTCCGACAATGCCAGCTTTTAATGCCATAGTGTATTGATTTTTCGTTTATTGTGGTGCAAAGATAGTGCAAACCGAGAGAAATAGAAAAGAAAACTTTGTTTTATTTTTATTTCCGAGGTGCCGCCTATTTTATGGAAAGATAGTGCAAACCGAGAGAAATAGAAAAGAAAACTTTGTTTTATTTTATTTCCGAGGTGTAGCCTATTTTATGCAAAGATAGTGCAAACCGAGAGAAATATCATACATGTAAAGTTTTTTAGGGTCTAAGGTCAGTTAATGTACAAAAGAGCTATCTTTGTAGATATTTAATCAAATCTTACACCATGAAAAACATTATTATGATAAAGAAGTGGTTTATTTGTTTTTGTTTTGGAATACTTCCTGTTATACCTATTGTGGCTGGGAATAAGGAATTAAAGTTGCATTATAATCGTCCGGCGCAGTTCTTTGAAGAAGCGATGGTAATAGGCAATGGGCGATTGGGGGCAATCGTTTATGGTGGACCGACACAAGAGCGGATATCTTTGAATGACATCACGCTATGGACCGGTGAGCCTGATAAGAAAGTTTATTCTCCGGATGCTCATCAGGCTATTCCGGAAATAAGGGCTTTATTGGACATGGAGGATTATCGTGGGGCGAATCATTTACAACGTAAGGTACAAGGCCATTATAGTGAAAATTATCAACCTTTGGGTTCTTTGGTAATCAGTTATCCTGAGGGTCAGATAACAGATTATTGTCGGTGGTTGAATATCAGTTCCGCCACAGCCGGTGTGGCATATCGTCGCAATGGATGTTTGTTTGAGGCGGATTATTTCGCTTCAGCTCCTGATTCCGTTATTGTAGTAAGGATGAAATCTGCATCTGAAAAGGGTATTGAAGCAACTTTTTCATTCCAATCACTTTTGCCTCACGCAGTCAAGTGTGAGAATGGTGAAATATCAGCCATGGGTTATGTCGCTTACCATTCTCTACCCAATTACCATGAGAAAAAAAGTTTTTATGATCCGGATAGGGGAATACATTTCAATACTTTGATAAAGGTAATGACATCCGATGGAGAAGTGAAATCTTATTCATCCGGTGAAATAAAGGTGACAGGAGCAAGTGAAGCGTATATTCTGATTACGAATGCCACCAGTTTCAATGGCTTTGACAAAGATCCTGTAAAAGAGGGTAGGGATTATCTGAAAATGGCTGTCAATAGGATGAACCAGGCAAAAGCAAGAAGTTATATTCAACTGTATGAACGTCATGTGGCTGATTATAAACAATATTTTGATAGGGTAGAACTGGATCTGGGAAAGACAGATGATAAGATCGCCTCTTTGTCTACTGATGAACAATTGAAACAATATACTGATAAGCTGCAGTATAACCCTGAGTTGGAGATGCTTTATTTTCAATACGGTCGTTATTTGTTGATATCCAGTTCAAGGACTGAAGGTGTACCGGCAAATCTACAGGGATTGTGGAATGAACAATTGTTCCCACCCTGGAGTTCAAATTATACGGTGAACATCAATCTGGAAGAGAATTATTGGGCTGCCGAAACTACGAATCTCAGTGAAATGCACCAACCATTGTTTCGATTTATCAAGAATGTAAGTAAGGGAGGAGAACAGACGGCTAAGGCGTATTATGGTGTGGATAAAGGATGGTGTTTAGGGCATAATTCTGATATCTGGGCGATGACTTGTCCGGTGGGGTTACATTCGGGTGATCCGTCGTGGGCCTGTTGGAACATGGGAGGAGCATGGCTGTCTACACATATATGGGAACATTACCAGTTCACCGGTGACAAGGACTTTTTGCAAGAGTACTATCCAATCCTCAAGGGGGCTGCGGAATTCTGTATGGGTTGGATGATAGAAAAAGATGGTAGGTTGTTGACGTCTCCAGGTACTTCTCCGGAGAACTTATACGTGACTCCTGATGGGTATGTGGGTGCAACTCTATATGGTAATTTCTCGGATATTGCCATGATTAAGGAGTGTTTGTTGAATACGTATGCCGCTCTCACCGAATTGGGAGTGGATAAGGATTTTGGGAAGAAGGTGAACAAGACCTTGTCCCGTTTATTGCCTTATAGAATAGGCAAGAATGGTAACTTGCAGGAGTGGTATCATGATTGGCGTGACCAAGACCCGAGGCATCGTCATCAATCTCATTTGTTTGGTTTGTATCCCGGTCATCATATTACGCCCGGCAAGACACCGGAATTGGCGAAGGCATGTGCCAAGGTACTTGAAATAAAGGGGGAGGAGACAACCGGTTGGAGTACGGGTTGGCGAGTGAATTTATTGGCTCGTCTTCATGATGGAGAGGGCGCATATCGCATTTATCGTCGTTTATTGAAGTATGTGAGCCCTGATGCTTATAATGGGTCGGATGCACGAAGGGGAGGGGGGACCTACCCTAACTTGTTGGATGCACATTCACCATTTCAGATTGATGGTAATTTTGGCGGTTGTGCCGGTGTTGTTGAGATGTTGATGCAGTCCACGCCTTCCACCATAACCCTTTTACCTGCCTTGCCGATTCAATGGAAGGACGGTAGTGTAAAGGGTATCTGTGCGCGAGGTGGATTTGTCATAGATATGTCATGGGAAAATGGTACAGTGACGCATCTGACGGTCACTGCGCGCAGAAAGGCTAAGACTACACTGTTTTTTAATGGTAAGTCCAGGCGTATCTCCCTGAATGCCGGTGAGAAGCAAACCTTATTATAGATTTTAGTGCGCTTCTAACCAGTTTCTTCCCCATCCGCAGTCTGCTTCAAGTGGCACTTGCATGGGGAAAGCGCGCTCCATCTCTTCAATGACGATTTGTTGCACCTTCTCTTTTTCTTCAGGATAAACACTGAAGTTCAATTCGTCGTGTACTTGAAGTATCATTTTGGATTGCAAATGTTCTTCTTGGAAGCGACGGTAGATGGCTATCATGGCAATTTTGATGATGTCTGCTGCTGAACCTTGAATGGGGGCATTGATGGCATTGCGCTCTGCATAACCACGTACTACTGCATTATGACTGTTGATGTCCGGAAGTCGGCATTTGCGGTGATAGACGGTCTCAGTATATCCTTTTTCTCGTGCCCAATCAATACTTTTCTGCATGTATTCTTTTACTTTCGGATAAGTGTTGAAATATCCATCTATCAATTCTTTGGCTTCGGCACGGCTCACATTCATGCGCTCAGCCAGTCCGAAAACGGTGATGCCGTAGATGATACCGAAATTGGCGGTTTTGGCTTTGCTTCGTTCTTCTCTGCTGACTTCTTCAATTGGTTTTTTATAGATTTTGGCAGCAGTGGCAGCATGGATGTCGTGACCCTCACGAAAAGCGCTGATCATGTTTTCATCACCGCTCAGGTGTGCCATGATACGCAATTCTATCTGAGAGTAGTCGGCTGAGAAAAACTCGCAACCATTTTCTGGGATGAAGGCTTTACGTATTTCCTTACCTTCTTCGTTTCTGATAGGTATGTTTTGTAGGTTGGGATTACTGCTGCTGAGTCGTCCGGTAGCTGTAATGGTTTGATTGAAAGAAGTATGTATATGGTTGGTCTCGGGATGAATCAGTTTAGGAAGAGCGTCTATGTATGTACTCAATAACTTTTTCAGTCCTCGGTGTTCCAATATCTTTTCAACAATAGGACTTTTAGTACGAAGGCTTTCCAGTACCTCTTCAGAGGTGACATACTGACCGGTTTTGGTCTTCTTGGGTTTCTCGCATACTTTTAATTTATCAAACAGGATTTCGCCCACTTGTTTAGGAGAGGCGATATTGAAAGGTGTACCGGCCAATTCGTGTATTTCCTTTTCCAATACGTTCATCCGTTCGGTGTAGAGTACTGAGGTCTCTTTCAATCCTTCGGTATCAATACATACACCATTGCGTTCCATCCATGCCAATACGGGCATTAAAGGCATTTCTATGTTCTTGAACAAGTCGTAACAACCTTCTTCCTTTAATTGTGGTTCGAAGATATTTTTTAATTTTAATGTTACATCAGCATCTTCGCAAGCATATTCGTAAATTTGTTCTGGGGTAAGGTCGCGCATATTTTTTTGACCTTTACCTTTTGCACCAATCAATTCTTCGATGTGTATGGTTTCGTAGTTCAGATAGACTTCAGCCAAATAATCCATGCCGTGTCGCAACTCCGGTTGAAGAAGATAGTGTGCAATCATCGTATCAAAAATTTCCCCCTTTAGTGTGACCCCATAATTTTGCAACACCATGAAGTCGTATTTGATGTTCTGACCGATTTTGAGAATTTTCTCATTTTCGTAAACGACTTTGAATTCGTTTACAATTTTTAACGCTTCTTCTTCCTCTTGTGGAATAGGAACGTAAAAAGCTTGGTTCTCTTGTACACTGAAACTCAAACCTACCAGTTTTGCGTCGATAGGGTCGGTTCCGGTGGTCTCAGTATCTAAACTGAGAAAACTTTTTGTAAGGAAAAAATCAATAATTTTTTGCCTATCTTCTTTGTTTTGAATGAGTTGATAGTCAAAATTCTCCTTTTTATATCGCGTGAGATTTGAATATTTTTGTTCTTCTGAGGAATCGTCCGCAAATTCTGCAAAGAGAGAGTCTTGAAAAAGGGTAGGTTGAGCGGTTGGTTTCTTCTTTTGGAATTTACGCTCAAGGAGTGAACGGAATTCCA
>JAGBUF010000034.1 GCA_017630975.1 Paraprevotella sp.
AGAGGAACAACTTTCAAACTTCTCGCCCATTCACTTGTATGAAATTTTCCAGATTTCAGACGGGTCAAAGTTCAACGTTATTCTCAAAGTAGCAGTCCTTATTATTAAGAACCATGCACAAAGATACATTTTTTTTGAAAGCGTTTCCATTGTGAACTGATTTTTTTGCAAATTAAGTTAAATAAGGATGAACGACTGCAGTCCAAATTAGTCCTTTTCATCAAAAATGTATAAGTTTCAGAATAACTTTGTACTTTTGCAGTATGATGGAACCAGATAAATTAGAAACTTCTATATCGGGCTATATTGTAGATGCGGTAGAAGACGAGAACCGTGAATTTACGGATATAAAGATTTTGCAAACCTCGGATGTTAATATCGTAGCTAAAGGGAAACGCTATGGTAGATGGTGGATTTTAAAATGTTTGACCGGTGCAGTTGCCGACCAATCAGCCTACCGAATGCGGTTGCGGAAAGAAATGGAACTGCTTATGGAATCGCAACACCCGAATATCGTGAACGTACATGGCTTTGAGAAAGTAGAGACTTTAGGCGAGTGCATCGTAATGGAATATATCGACGGCATGACACTCACCGAATGGCTGAAAGGAAAAACGAAAAAGACGGAAAGAATCAGAGTGGCTAACGAAATTATGGATGCCATCGATTATATACATGCCAAGGGGGTTGTACATCGGGACCTAAAACCGGGAAATATTCTGATTTCAAGATTGGGAGAACATGTAAAGGTGATAGACTTCGGATTAGCAGATTCCAACGATTATGCCGTTCTGAAACAACCGGCAGGAACAGTCAAGTATATGTCACCGGAACAAATGAACACTAATGTTCCGGACGTACGAAATGATATTTACAGTTTGGGCATCATACTTCAACAAATGGATTTGGGTACTAACTTTGCCCCGACTATTAACAAATGCCTGTCGCCCATCAATGAACGTTACACGAACATCAGTGAACTACTGGAGGAACTTCAAAAAGGGACCAAACGACGCAAGCGGATACTCATTGGTTGTTTCATAGGATTAGCATTGATAATAGCCTTATTGGCAATGACACAAATGACAGGCATTCAAACGGGATTGAAAGTGACAAACCATCAGTTAATGGAAATACAAGAGCAACAGGAACAACAAGACGAAAAGAACAAACGTATAGATGAAGCCATTAGCAAAGGGAAGTTACTCATTGATGAGAAGATTGAACAAACAGGTCTCGGGCAACATCTGGATACACTGAGCAATGTGATATACATGCGTGGTGAACTGTTTGACGGACTACACGAAAGCACACATGCCATCACTAAATATATGGAAACATTGCCTGCGGATTTTGAGAAAAACGAAAAAGAAGAAATCTACAAGGCGTTAACGTCATATAATGGGCAGAGACAACAAGTATTGATTGACAAGTTCAATAAATTGATGGAGGAATATGCGCAACAGGTTATGTAAAGAAATCGAGTCAGCTATAGGACAACGTCTGAGAACTCCAAAAGATTTCGACTATCTTCGGAAATGTATCTACGCTCGTTTACGCATTATCGTAAGTAGCACAACTTTAAAAAGATTATGGGGCTACCTGAACGATGGCGGAGAACCTCGCGAAGCCACGCTCACAACACTATGCCGTTTTTTGGGTTACCGAGATTGGGAAAATTTTGTCCAATCACAAGGTCAGACTGAAGACCTACCGAGTTCGCCTGTTCTCTGCAGGCGACTAAATGTAATCAACGAGTTGAAGAAAAACGATTGTCTGCGACTGACATGGCAACCAAAAAGATGGTGTGACGTCATCTACTTAGGAAACCTACAATTTCTTGTGACGGCATCAGAAAACACGCGACTGAAACAAGGCGATACATTTCAATGCAGTCTCATCATCGAGGGTGAGCCTCTCTATTTGGATGGTCTTCGACAGGGCTCACTACCTCCTGTTGCCTACGTATGTGGTAAAAAAAACGGAGTAAGATTTGAGAAACTGATTAACCACCATTGAAAGGGTTCTTAAACTACTTTAGTTATCGAATGCCTACCCTACCATTACACAGGACTTCGGTTTCAACCTTCGCTTCTCATTGACACGATAAACC
>JAGBUF010000035.1 GCA_017630975.1 Paraprevotella sp.
AATGTGTGGGTGTTCTACATGACGGGCGATGGCAGTAAGGAGGTTGACGCAAAGAGTTATGGTGGAAACTGCGAAGATGACAGTGTTGACATTGGCCGTCGATTTGTTCCGCTTGCCTACTGCAGTGACATCGTTAATTGGTTGAAGAACGACATCCTCGAGGCGCGAATCTATCCCGAAGCGTTGATTGGTGTGGTTCGTGCCTATGTGGAGTCCCTTGAAAAAGACATGTTTGCTGAGGACAATTCTGACGCTTTGAGAATGGATATGTTGTGCAACTCCGTGATAGGTCATCACAATCTGAAAAAATTGAGCGAGGAAGAGTGCTTCAGATTGTATGCTTTCCGCGATGAGGTGGCAGAGGTGCGCCACCAAATGCGTGAAGAGATTGCCAATGGTCGCGAACAGAACATGCGTGCTGTGGAAAAACTGTATGGAGTAAGCAGAAGGCTGATTCAGAAAATAGAGCAATTGACTTTCGGCAAATTTGAAGAATGCACCTTAGAATTGCTGAACGAAGAGTGGAAAAAAGAACTGAAAAAGTGTGGTGGTATCCAATGGACAGTTGTACATCGGGGGGTAAACGCTAAAGGATACCTGCAAGTGCGACTTGGAAACGAATGGGGAACCGCTCATTGGGAGTGGATACCTATCAATACCTCAAAGATGTGGACAGATACGGAATATACACTGGAACTTCATGTAGAGGGTAACGTCGCATTGGCCAACGAATGGCGCAACCATTTGCAGAATAATGCAGTCCTGCTCCCGAAGGATGCTGCACCGGGAATGGAGTGTACGAAGACAGTCCTCCGTTACAAGATCAAAACTGCCAAACCCATTGCAAAGATGAAAGAAACGGAGTTGAAGGAACTTCTGAAAAGTATCTATTTGGAGAAACTGAACTATTGTTGCAAGATGCTGGTCAATGAGTTTGGTGTGTATAATGTATAGACCTCGAAATGTATAGGGATTTTCAAGCATACACAATGGTAATATCATACAATTTGTACACAAGAAATCTGAGCAAAATTGATTAAACGTAATAATATAAGAAATATGGTACAGATTAAATTATTCAAAGACTACACTTCTGATATGGAGAAGTTTGAGAAGCAAGTGAACCGCTTTCTCAGTGAACACAAGGACACAATCATTGTCAAGGATATCAAGTATACTGCTGAGTATCCCAATCCTGCCAATGGAGCATGGCAAAACTGGACGGCAATGGTCATCTATGAGGTGATGGAAGATAAAGCATAAAGATAGAGATTGACGAGGATGTGGAAGATGTGCCTTGGCCGTATTGAAATCATTAGAAATATTCAAAACTCCATTCAACAGATTCATTTATGAGACTACCTCTTACTGATTTAGTTACGATTACGAGAGACGAAAGGAAACACATATTGTTTCTTAACGACTTGTTCGTGGGGCGCCGGAATGTATTGCTGACACCCATCGTTGAAAGTCTGAAGGATGAGTTCTATTGCATGAATATGCGCGTGCCCAAGGGTCCGTACGATGCAGTAAGACGGATCAGACATCTGTGCATGAGCGAAAGCCTCAGGCCCGACCTGATAGTGGCCCATGGCACAGCTGCCACTCTTGCTGTACAGATTATTGGGATAGAGAAGGTGCTGATAAAACCTTACTTCTGTACAAGCAATATGATTAGCAATATGTTGCCGGAGAAGCGATGTAAGGCGCGGATAGAGTTGCCCAATTTGGACCATCCCGAGTACCTCACCATTAGTCGGCAGATGGCGACAGAATACCATCAACTGGAGGAACGTGTCTATCAAAGAGGCATTCGCAATGCCCATGCTTTGTTTTTCGCCTCCGACACAGAATCGCCCATTTACCAAAATTATGTCGACCACTTTGGCAGTGCGGTTTTCCTACCTGGTGAAAATGATTTTTCGCCTGAGGCTGTGAACAGCATTGTCACGTTCATCAAGGCTATTTTATCTGATGAACAGAAAGAACCGATGTTCTCTGAGGAAGAATTCATTAGGGAGTGTCTGCTTGAAGAAATATCCGAAGACGAGCTTGAGCAACTCAATAAGATGCACAAGACTCTTGTTCAACAACGGCAGACAGATGGAGGGGAAAGGCAAAATACGAAAAACAGAAAACTTGTTATAACGAAAAGTGTCACGGAACGACGTGAACAGGATGACTAAGAAATCAATAATCATAATATAAAAGACATGAATGCATTTAACGTCATCGAATACTTGAAGAAAGAACCATTCGATATGGATGAGTTCTTAGTGATGATAGGAAGGGCAGAACTGCTCTCACGGGAAGAAGAAAAGGCTTTGGTCATCAAAGCGCATCAAGGTGACGATGAGGCAATGAACCAGTTGCTGTGGACAAATGCCCCCTTTGTTATCAACTTGGCAAGTCAATATAAGGGGAAAGGGACCAGTGTACAGGAACTGTTAAAGGTGGGTATGGCTGTCCTCAAGAATGCCGTAGTGGAATATGATGTACATTCGAAGGAGTCGCTCATCAAGTTTGCCGTGCCACAGATGAGGGATGCAATGGATAAACTATAAAAATATAAATATGAATACGTTAATAAATGAAAAACTCAATCAGTTGAATAAGAAAACACGGAACATCATTGACATCTTTTATGTGTATGGCGATGATGACTTTATTGATGAAGAGGTGTTCAACATTGAAGTGACAGTGGCAAATGCCACACCCAAATTCAAAAGACAATGGGAGTATTTCATCAAGTATATCAACCGATACAATAAAAGGCATCACACCAACTACACGGTTAAATGGATACTGGAAGATGATTTCTGTGATTATTGTGGAGAAGAAGATTAGTTTCAATGAAAAGGAAAATGTGGCATGGGAAAACTTATTATAAAGAAAAACGAATTGGAGCTAGAAAAGTCAAAAAGCAAAGATGATCTTCCTTTACCCCTCCCAAGAATGTCGTGGTTAGAGAAACTAATAATTGCTGGTGGCGGCGAGACTCGTCAAAGATTATTGATAAATAGGTCTCAATCAATCCGAGAATGGCACGATGACGCTAGTAAATTAGCTGACTATGTACTAAAGAAAAACATAGAACAAATGATGCATCTTCCCGATGATTACGATGAACGCGATAAGTATCTACGCACAGCGCCATACATCATCAAAGAAACATTATATGCCGGCAGGTGTAAGGATATTGTCAAACTGAAAAATGGAGAATGGAATGTTTGTCCTTTAAAATCAGAATTATGTATTCCAATACACCATTTGGAGGACGAAGATTCATTACGTCAGGTCATTGATGTACTGCTTAAGGTAAGTGACGGCATACAAAAAATCACTTCCGATTCACTACATACGTAACACTCTGTTTGTATTTTGGCAACCTGAGGTTTTTACTTTTTTCTGCGTTTATGGTTGTCGTTCCCCCATCGAGTCACGTGTGTGACACGAACGAGTAACGACAAAATCGGACTGACTTTTTATCAAAGAGTAAGGTGGATAGTGTTGATACTTTAAATGCCCTTTATTAAAGGGCATTTAATAAGTATAGTTTCTTTTATTATAACTGCTTGCAAAGTATCTCGCAAACTTGTTCCAATCCTTTCCGGTCGGTCTCGTCAAAGTCGTTCAACCGGTCGCTATCAATGTCAAGTACACCTTTTATTTCACCATTGACGGTGAGGGGAACGACTATTTCCGAGCGCGAGAGTGAACTGCAGGCGATGTGGCCGGGGAACTGCTCCACGTCGGGAACCAGTTGTGTTTGTCCTTCCGCCCATGCTGTGCCGCAAACGCCGCGTCCTTTACGGATGCGGTAACACGCGACGCTTCCTTGGAATGGACCTAATATCAGTTCTTCTCCTTTTACCAAATAAAAACCTACCCAAAAGAAATCGAAGGCTTCTTTTAGAGCGGCAGCTGTGTTTGCCAATATGCTTATTTCTTCCTTCTCGTCGCTGATAAGGAGTTTGTAATCGTTGATAAAGAGGCGGTATAACTCCTCCTTATTGGTTGCCTCTATCTTGAAACTTGCTTCCATATTTTACATAAGGTGTTAGATGCGGTCGAGTACGGTCTGTATCAAATCGTCAATCTGGTTCTTATAACCGGTATTGGCTTCGCCTGCCACTCTGTTGGCTATCACCATACAGCAGGTAGTGGCTCTATGCCCCATGAGTCGTGACAAACCCGCTAATGCAGAACTTTCCATTTCAAAGTTGGTGATACGGAATCCATTATATTCGAAACTGCATATTTTCTCGTTTTGATGGGGGTCGGTCAAAGGGACTCGGAGCTGTCTGCCTTGCGGCCCGAAGAATCCTCCACATGCCACTGTGACACCACGTACCATGTCGTTGCCGGCAATGCGGTCGGATAGTTCAGCGTTGGCATCAATGACGTATGGCGCAGGGGCACACATGTTGCCGGTCCATCCGAGGTGCTGTAGTAATGCCTGCTCAAAAGCAAGGTCGCACACATCGTTTCTGCCTTGATAGAAGTTCAGCAATCCATCAAAGCCGACAGATTTTACCGAACAGATGAATGTTCCTACGGGTGTGTAAGGTTGCAGTCCTCCGCATGTGCCGATGCGTACAATTTCCAAAGAACGCAGTTCATCTTTTTCCTCTCTGCTGTTGAAATCAATGTTTGCCAGCGCATCAATCTCGTTCATCACAATGTCAATGTTGTCACAACCTATACCGGTTGATAAAACACTGATGCGTTTGCCCTTGTAGGTACCGGTGATGGTGCGAAACTCCCGGCTTTCAATGTCACACTCTTGATTGTCGAAGTGTGCGGCTACTGTAGGCACTCGTCCGGGATCGCCGACGAGGATGATTTTGTCCGCCAATTGTTCCGGTCTGACGTGCAAGTGGAATACACTGCCGTCATTGTTGATAATCAGTTCCGATGCTGCAAATTTCTTCTTCATAGCCGTATCAGTTAATGTTCAACAATACTTATATTCCTCGCATACCAAGTTCCAGTGAGCGAATAGCTTTTGCTGTTTCGTTCAACTTGTTTTGCAGTAATTCGTTTCTTTTTTCTTCCTCCAATATATGAGGAGTGAGTTTTTTTCGTTGTGCTTCTTCGCCGTTCCTGTAGCCTTCGCGGAACATCTTTAGGGTGCGTAGGCTCACCTGCAACTCTTTGTCTGTTTCGCGCCATTCCTTCAACAACTTGACTGCTCCCGTAGATTTACATTCTGCATAAGAGGTAATGGTGACAGTGTCGTTCAGAATAAACAGGAAGTCAGGTTTGTTGTTGGCTTCTTTCACTGTTTTTCTCAGTGCCGACAGACGTTCTTTTCCTTCCCTTGCCGCTTCCTTGTCGCCCCATGTTTCGGCGATGGAGTGCAAACGGGCCAAATTTCCCAATTCCTCCTCGCTATATAGGTGTTTGTCATAGACTTTACGGATGTGGTTCGGTACGAAAATATAGATACATACTTTCCCTTCCGGTTGGTTACGATCGGTGACGAACCATCCGAGGTTATTGATTTCATCTATCGCCATCATATAGTCGTTGGCAGGAGAATTGAATGGCATGCCCATATTCTCCGGTTGCAGGAATCTGTTCTCGTCGGTGTCATATCTTGTAACGAATATATCGTATCCGCCGATACAGTCTTCGCCTTTTGCAGCATAATATAAAGTCAGACCGTCAGCCAGTGCAAACGGATAATTCTGTATGGTGTCGTTATCTAATTCTGCAAGTAGATGATGCTCCTGCCAGTTTCTGTCGATATAATCACTGGAATATAGTTTCAATAAACCGCTTGAGTCGGGCTTTGCAAAATAGATTTTTGCTCCGATTTCAGGAAGAAACACCGTTGCTTCGGTCGTGTCGGCGGGGTTCTCAAAAAAGGTGGATGCAAGAATGATTTTCCCACTTTCTTCGCTCAGTGTCAGGTGCGAGAGGAGATCTTTGTTGTCAACTACGATGCTGTCAATAACTACGACACGTTCGGTGGAGTGCGTGGCTATGCGCAGACGGTCAATCTCCTCTTGCAAGGAATCCTGTCGTGTAGTAGGCTTACGTTTACGTGCCAATGCTTTCCTTTCCTTAGCCAGTACCTCTTCAGCTTTTTCGAACCAATACAGACTGATGTACTCCTCAGCACTGGGTGTATTCACCAGTTCCTTCTTCTTTTGTGCAGAGAGGTGAGTGGTCAATATGGATAGACAAAAGATGGCCAGTATTACTCTTTTCATGACTGTTACTGTTTTCAACGTGGGTAAAGTTAGAAATTTTTCTATAATGGTGTATCGTTCTCTAATATATTTTAAGATTATAGATCGCTGTCTGGTATTTCCACTAGTTTGCCTTCTTGTTCCAATGCGTTCCAGATAGATCGTCTCGCTTCTCCGTTCAGTTGTTCCATTTGTTCGAAAATTCCTTTTATGTCCGTTCTGTTCGAATCCTTTTCGTAAGGACAGCGTTTGGTCTGTTGTCTGTACTCGCGCATTTGACTCCATGTGGTGAGGTCTTTTTCTTCAACTAAACAAAGTGGGCGAATGATAGTGACAGGAAATTTACGCATCTTGAGCATTGCTGGCATGGTGCTGAACTGTCCTTGGAAGGTGAGGTTGAGCAGGGTGGTGTGCAGGATGTCATCTTGGTGATGCCCTAATGCAATTTTGTTACACCCCAGCTCTTGAGCCACGGTAAAGAGGACTTTCCTGCGGTTCCACGAACACAGGAAACATGGATTTTTCCTCTTGTCAGTTTCTGGATTGAAAGAAGTCTCACGTACAACCAATTCTATGTTGTGTGCCTTGGCGAAATCGTTCAGATAGGTGGTGTCACTTTCATATTGTATGTTACTCATCCTTACATGCAGAGCTGTGAGTCGTATTGCAGGACGATGTATCTGCGCTCTTTTAGCCATGAATTCCAGTAGTGACAGGGAATCTTTCCCTCCGGACAGACCAATCAGTATATGGTCACCATCTTCCAATAGTTTGTATTCTGTGATACCTTTGTTGAAACGGCGCCAGATTTTATGTTCCAGTCTTTCTTCCTCAGTATATCCCATGTAGTGTGATTTGTCTTATAGAAATACGAAATAGACTGCCAGAATCAAGCATAAGAATGCTACAAGGTGGTTCCATTGCAGGGATTCGCCTTGGAACATGAAGGTGGCGATGACGGTAAAGACTACCAATGATATGACCTCCTGTATCACCTTGAGTTGCATCAGTGTGAAAGGTCCTCCGTTGCCTACGAAACCAATGCGGTTAGCAGGTACCTGACAGCAATATTCTGCAAATGCAATGATCCACGAGAAGAGGATCACACCGAACAATGGCCAATGATTAGAAACGCCTGTCTGTTGTAACTTCAGATGGCCGTACCATGCCAATGTCATGAAGATGTTGCTACTGATGAGCAATAGGATGGTATAAAGAATATTCATAACCTGTGATGATTTGTTTTCCTATTTATAATATAAGAGAGGTGTATCAAAAGACTATTTGCATTTGATACACCTCATCATATTAAAGTCAGTTATTACTTTTGTAAATATTCGTGCATGTTGGCAGCTGCGCGACGTCCGTCACCCATGGCAAGGATAACTGTTGCACCACCGCGAACAATATCACCACCGGCAAAGATGGTCGGGATGTTGGTCTGCATGTTATCGTTCACCATAATGGTGTTCTTTCTGCCGAGTTCCAATCCCTCAATGGATGTCGGAACAATAGGATTGGGCGATACACCTACTGCAACGATGGCCATGTCGATATCAATGGTTTCCGTAGCGCCCGGAATCACTTCCGGACTGCGGCGACCGCTGGCATCCGGTTCACCTAGTTGCATCTTTTGCAGTACCACTTGTTTTACCGCCCCTTTCTCGTCAGCGATATACTCAATAGGGTTATGCAAGGTCATGAATTCAATACCCTCTTCCTTCGCATGCTTCACCTCTTCCAGACGTGCCGGCATTTCTGCCTCTGAACGACGGTAGACAATAAATACACGCTCAGCACCCAAACGTTTGGCGGTACGGCAAGAGTCCATGGCAGTGTTTCCACCACCCACCACCATCACATTGCGTGCGATATGGATAGGAGTATCTGTATCAGGGTTAGAAGCATCCATCAGATTGACACGTGTCAGGTACTCGTTGCTGGACATGATATTGATGCTGTTCTCTCCAGGTATGCCCATAAAGTTCGGCAGTCCGGCACCGGAACCAACGAAAATGCCTTTGAAACCTTTCTCTTCCAGTTCCTTGACGCTGATGGTCTTGCCCACGAGACAGTCTTTTTCAAATTTTACGCCGATTTTTTCAAGATTCTGGATTTCAACGTCAACAATCTTGTTGGGCAAACGGAATTCAGGAATTCCATATTTCAATACACCACCGATTTCGTGCAGTGCTTCAAATACTGTCACGTCATAACCGAATTTTGCCATATCACCGGCAAAAGAAAGTCCGGCAGGACCTGAACCGATGACAGCCACTTTGATACCGTTGTTAGCAGCACATTCCGGTAATGACATCATTCCGCTTTCACGTTCAAAGTCGGCAGCGAAACGCTCCAGGTAACCAATGGCTACTGCAGGCTCGTTCATCTTCAGGTGTATACATTGGCTCTCGCATTGTTTCTCTTGTGGGCAGACACGACCACACACTGCGGGAAGGGCAGAAGTGCTCTTCAATACGCGTGCCGCATTGAGGAACTCACCACGTTCGATATTCTTGATGAAAGAAGGGATGTTGATGCTCACCGGACAACCTTGCATACAGGTTGGGTTGGCGCAGTCCAGACAGCGCTTGGCTTCTGTCATTGCCTGTTCGGCTGTAAGACCAATGTTCACCTCTTCGGTACGAGTAGTGGCACGATATACAGGATCCAGTTCAGGCATACTGACACGATGAATGGCTGTACGTTCCTTTGCTTTCATGGATTTTCTTATTTCCTGACGCCATTCCGCATTACGGTCGGTCAGTTCACTCAACGGAGTGGTGGTGTCCATGTTCTTCGCATCTAATGAACCTTGTGCAGGAACAGCTTTGCAGTTCTTTTCTTCATCGCAAGTATCAGCAGTCTGGTCCATACGTTCCATGTCTTCCATTTCCTCCTTCTTGAATGCGCCCATGCGCTTCAACATTTCGTCGAAATCTACTTGATGACCATCGAACTCAGGACCATCAACACATACGAAACGGGTCTTTCCTCCCACTGAGATACGGCATGCACCGCACATACCTGTACCGTCCACCATGATGGTGTTCAGTGATACGTCTGTAGGAATCTCATATTTCTTGGTGAGCAAGCAGCAGAACTTCATCATGATGGCAGGGCCGATGGCAAAACATTTGTTTACCTTCTCGCGCTTGATCACACTTTCTATACCTTCGGTGACCAAACCTTTGTTGCCATAACTGCCATCATCTGTCATAATGATGACTTCATCCGAACTCTTACGAACTTCATCTTCGAGGATAATCAAATCCTTTGTTCTTCCTGCAAGGACAGAAATGACGCGGTTTCCGGCAGCTTTCAAAGCTTGTATGATTGGGAGCATCGGTGCCACACCTACACCACCTCCGGCACAAACCACTGTTCCGAAGTTGTCGATATGAGTAGCTTTACCCAATGGGCCCACCAAGTCTGTGATATAGTCACCTTCGTTCAGATTACAGAGTTTAGTGGAAGATAAACCTACCTTCTGTACCACTAATGTGATTGTACCTTTTTCAGTATCAGCTCCGGCGATGGTCAATGGCATACGCTCGCCCTTTTCGCCTACGCGGACAATAACGAAATGTCCGGCTTTGCGTGCTTTCGCAATGAGCGGAGCTTCAATCTCAAATTTATAGACTTTCTCAGAGAACTGAGATTTGGAAACAATCTTGTTCATTGTCTTATTGTGTTTTGTTTGTTCTTAAAAAGGTTTTTCGTCCAATATCTCGAATCCGCAGTAAGGTACTAAACATTTAGGGATTCTGATACCTTCCGGAGTTTGGTTGTTCTCCATAATAGCCGCCACGATACGTGGCAATGCCAAAGCAGATCCGTTCAAGGTGTGGCACAATTCTGTTTTCTTGTCTTCTATACGTCTATAGCGGCACTTCAAACGGTTGGCCTGATATGTGTCAAAATTAGAAACAGAGCTGACTTCCAACCAACGTTTCTGTGCTTCAGAGTACACCTCAAAGTCGTAACATACTGCAGCTGTAAAACTCATGTCACCACCGCAGAGACGAAGGATGCGGTAGGGGAGCTCAAGTTTCTGCAACAATCCCTCAACGTGTGCAAGCATTTCTTGATGTGATTGTTCAGAATGTTCCGGAGTGTCGATACGTACAATCTCAACCTTAGAGAACTCATGCAGACGGTTCAAACCGCGTACGTCCTTACCGTATGAACCGGCTTCGCGACGGAAACATTGGGTATAGGCACAGTTCTTGATAGGTAATTCTTTTTCGTCAACAATCACGTCACGGTAAATGTTAGTGACAGGCACCTCGGCAGTAGGAATCAGATAAAGATTGTCCAAATTGCAATGATACATCTGTCCTTCCTTGTCGGGCAACTGACCGGTTCCATATCCTGACGCCTCATTGACCACAGTCGGTGGCATCACTTCTTCATAACCTGATTTGCGAGCCTCGTCCAGGAAGAAGTTGATCAATGCACGTTGCAGACGTGCGCCTTTTCCTCTGTAAACGGGGAACCCGGCACCGGCAATTTTTACGCCTAAGTCAAAATCAATAAGATTGTATTTTTTTGCCAGTTCCCAATGAGGAAGAGCGTCCTGAGGCAATTCATTTTCCATACCACCGGTTTTTACCACCACATTGTCCTCGGCAGTACCACCTTCCGGTACGATATCGTAAGGGATGTTAGGGATGGCACAGAGTTGCATGGTTAATTCATGTTGTGCGGCATCCATCTCTTCCTGCAACGTCTTGCTGGTTTCTTTCAATTTTGCCACTTCTGCTTTGATGGCTTCAGCTTCCTCCTTTTGTCCTTGTTTCATGAGTGCGCCAATCTGTGCCGCCAATTTCTTGCTTTCGGACAAATTCATATCTAATTGTGTCTGCGCTTCACGACGTTTCTTGTCTGTGGTCAGTACAAAGTCTATGGCTTCTTTAGCTCCGGAGAAGTGCTTCTTCTCCAACCCTTTGATGACCCATTCGGTCTTTTCATTGATGAGTTTTAATGTAAGCATGTTATGATCTTTCGTTTAAAATTTCATTGTAATTTGCAAAATTAAATAAAAAAAAGTGAAAGGGGGTATGATTGACAAAAAATATACGCGCGTATGCGTTCTTTTATTTCTTTTTGGATATAAACCTTGAGCACTGCGAATTTTATGATTATCTTTGTCAAAATAACTCATTGATTATGTTAACCGATTTATTGAACTCTGCTTATTTTGCGCTTTTCCTTATCGTTGCCCTTGGTTTTATGTTAGGTCGCATCAAGGTGCGCGGCGTGTCGTTGGATGTGTCTGCAGTGATTTTTATCGCTTTGCTTTTCGGACATTTTGGTGTGAGTATTCCAAAAGAATTAGGAAATTTCGGATTGGTACTGTTTATTTTTACTATTGGAATACAGGCTGGACCGGGATTTTTTGATTCGTTCAGGAGTAAGGGGAAAACTTTGATACTTATTACGCTTTTGATTATAGCATCGGCTTCGTTGACGGCAATAGGGTTGAAGTATGCCTTTGATATAGAAACACCGAGTATTGTCGGTCTGATAGCAGGAGCATTGACCAGTACACCCGGTTTGGCTGTAGCAATTGATAGTACAAACTCCCCATTGGCATCCATTGCGTATGGTATCGCTTATCCCTTTGGCGTTATCGGAGTCATCTTATTCGTTAAATTACTGCCCAAGTTGCTGCGTGTGGATTTGGAAAAAGAGGCGCGTCAATTAGAAAATGAGAGAAGAAGTAAATATCCGGAATTGCAGACTTGTATCTTCAAAGTCACTAACCAACCGGTATTTAATCAGACATTGGCACAGCTGAACATTGGTCGTATGACAGGCGCTGTGATTTCACGTATCAAACATGGGGATGAGATATTGATGCCCAGCGGTAGTAAGGTGCTACACGAAAATGATTGGGTACAAGCTGTGGGTAGCGAGTACTCGCTGACGCAGTTGGAAATTATGCTTGGTAAACGTGAAGAAGGTGAGTTGCCATTGGTGGATAGCCAGGATATACAGTCGCTTTTGGTGACGAATAAGAAAATGATCAACAAACAGTTGGGCGAGTTAAATCTCTATCAGAATTTCGGTTGTACGGTAACCCGCATTCGTCGAAGTGGTATTGATATTTCTCCTTCTCCGGATTTGGCATTGAAGTTGGGAGACAAGTTGATGGTCGTTGGTGAGAAGGATGGTATGGAAGGTTTGGCATGTATGTTGGGAAACGATGCTAAGCAATTGTCAGATACCGATTTCTTCCCCATTGCTATGGGTATAGTTTTGGGCGTACTCTTTGGGAAATTAAACATATCATTCGGTAGTGGCATGTCTTTCTCTCCCGGTCTGACAGGTGGAGTTTTGATAGTAGCTTTGGTATTGAGTGCCATTGGAAAAACAGGACCCATTCTTTGGTCCATGTCCGGACCTTCCAATCAGTTATTGCGTCAGTTGGGATTATTACTTTTCTTGGCAGAAGTAGGAACATCTGCAGGAAAGACATTGTTGGCTACATTTCAAAGCAGTGGTGCACTGATGTTCTTTGTTGGTGCTGCCATAACATTGGTACCTATGTTTGTTTCTGTGTTGATAGGAAGGTATGTTTTCAAAATTTCCATGTTGGATTTGTTGGGAACCATCACTGGAGGTATGACCAGTACACCGGGTTTGGCAGCTGCAGATTCAATGGTGGACAGCAATATACCTGGAGTGGCATACGCAACGGTATATCCTATAGCTATGGTCTTTCTGATCGTCTTTATACAGGTTATTGCGTTGGTGTTGTAGAATTAAAGTGAAATTTATTATTTGTGAAACATATGAAGAAGTTTTTTGTATTTTTCAGTTGGTTAGTTGCGATGACAGCGACTACAATTCACGCTAGCGATTCTTTTAACGGGTTTTCTGTTACATCAGAGGGCGCGTGGTGTTGGTTTGCAGATCCCCGCGCCATTCACTATGAGAATGAATCAGGGACAATTAAGTCTACCTATATCGGTTATATTGATGTGCATGGAAGTGTTAGAGCTACTCAATATAACTTTCTAACCGGAAGAAGAGAGGAGGTCTTGGTACGTACAGGTTTTCAACCCGATGACCATAACAACCCGACTTTTTTAGTTTTGCCCGATGAACGTGTTTTGATCATATACTCCCGCCATACTGATGAAGCCGCTTTTTATTATAGAGTATCAACTGTTCCTGGCGATATTACGACTTTGGGAGAAGAGAAATGTATTAAAACAAATCACAATACAACTTACCCTTCGCCCTTCATATTGAGCGATGATCCTGACCACTTCTATATGTGTTGGCGTGGTTTGGGATGGCATCCAACAATAGCTAAGTTTACTTTGCCTGATGCGAATGGTGATGTGACTGTCAAATGGGGACCTTACCAGATTGTTCAATCGACAGGAGCGCGTCCATACGCCAAATACCATAGTAATGGTAAGGATAAACTCTATATGACTTATACAACCGGTCATCCTGATAATGAGCAACCCAACTGGGTATATTTTAATGTCATAAATATCAATGCTAAAAATAATAATGGCGTGGTGACTACTCAGCCTACTCTTGAGGATATTAAAGGCAATACATTATCTACCATTGCAAATGGTAAGTTTAATGTAAACAAAACCGATAATTATAAAAAATCATATCCATATACCATAGTAGACGCTCCAACTAATATGCGTGATTGGGTATGGCAAGTATCTACAGATGCGACAGACAAACCCATCATAGCAATGGTGCGTATTAACGACGCAAAGAGTCAGCATGAGTATTTCTATGCCAAATGGACCGGTTCACAATGGCGTTTGACCGACTTGGCAAATGGTGGTGGACGTTTCCATTCATCTAATACCGAGTATTGTTATAGTGGTGGTGAAGCAATAGACCCTGCCAATCCGAATGTTATTTATTTGTCTATACCTACAGTCGGTGATTCAGGCAAATCCGTTTATGAAATATGGAAATATACTTTGAATGAAAATGGTGTTATAGAATCTAAAGAACAGATCACCAAGAATTCAGAGAAAAATAATATTCGTCCTTATGTATTGCCGGGAGCAGACAATTCGCCTCTGCGATTGACTTGGATGCATGGAGATTATTATTATTGGATAGTTAAGAAGGATTTTCCGTTGGGTTATCCTACAGGCATTCGATGTGACTATGAATATGTTGAGACAGTCAATTCAATAGTCGATAGCCCTAATAGTGTTAAGGATTATGCCGGTGTTTCAATGTCCGCTACTTCTGTGGAGTCTGAATCATTGCCTTCAGCGTCTTCTTTTACGTTTAATGTGTCATTAAAACTGAGTCCTTCTGTCTACTACGGAACATTATTTACAATTGATGATTTGTCTTATGGCATATCGCAAACAGATGCGAAACCTTATGTTAAATTAGGTAGTAACACCTATGCAGGTTCTAATGCTTTATATACGTCGGATGATTGGGCTTTAAATTCAAACGGGACAAGTGGTGATGTTTGGTTGACAAAATTAGGTGTCTTTAATATAACACTGACTTATGACGGTAATCAGTTGACAATTTATCGCAATGGATTGATAGATCAAAGAATAAATGGAGTGGCTTTGACTGCCGACCAGGTCAGAATTGGTGGCTTTGAAGGTAATCTATTGATGACGAAGATATATTCAGAGTGTTTGAATCAGGATGAGGTGAAGTATATGTTGAGAAAGGGTGTCCTTGACGCGTTGTGGTTACCATCGGAAGTTATAACAGATGTTGTTTTACCATCAAAACTCAATGGAGAGAACATATCATGGACGTCTAGTAATGATGAAATATTGGCTAATGATGGAACCTTTGTTGCGCCCGAAATACCGACCGAAGTAAAACTTACTGCTACCATAGGTGCCTCAACACGTGAATTTACGCTTTTGGCTCAACCACGCATTGCTTTGGATAATCATCAGTTGATAAGATATGATTTTGAAGGTGGTAATGATTCGTATACCAATAATGGAATTACTTATGTTAAGGACCATTCAGGCAAGGGAAATGATCTTAAGTTGTTAGGGCGTTATACCATAGACGGAACATTGAATCTGACAAGTAATACTTCCACAGGTTTCTCAACAAATGGTTATGGTATTGTTCCCCCATCAGTAATGGATAGTCTTCGCAGTTATACTGTCTTGTTTGAGGCCTCACCTAAGGTTCTTACTGCTGCGCCGCGCTTCTATGATTTCGGATTTAACTCAGGTAACAGTTTGTTTTTCCGTGCTAACACTTTAGCAGCCGGTATTAAGTATAACGGTGGTACAACAACAATGGTAAATGCAAGTAAAACCTTAGAAGTAGGTAGATCTTATAAGTTGGCTGTGACATACGATGCGCGACAAGGAGTGACTAGTATTTATGTTGATGGTGTGATGGTCGGTAGTGGAAGGGAGAATGTCAACGAACCATATATGATAGCAGCGTTACAAGATGCGAATCGTTGTTATATTGGAAGAACACAGTGGTGGGATACCAATGTGGCAAACGACAATGGTGATTATGTGGGTACGATCGATAATTTCTATATGTTCAATGTAGCCTTGACTTTAGAGGAAATTGCAGCAATACAAGAGATTCGTCTTGAAGACGAAAACTTGAATGTGAATTGTACTGACAGATTATTGAATCCGGATTTTGAAGGTTCTTATACGATAAAAAGTGGAACGGGCGTTGTGTCTGACAGAGCAATCTATCAGCCAGAACAATGGACTGTTACTTATACTTCAGCGAATGAGAATGATATGACTATTCTCAACTCCTCATGTTTGTATTCTAGCTTGTTTAATTCTGTAGGTTTCAGTTCTGAAAATGGTAATAATGCTTATCTTACTCGTCAAAAATGGGGAACATCTACTATCGGATTGAAACAGTCATTGGATACTATACCAGCCGGTTTCTATCGTTTGACAGCTGATGTTTGGCAATCGGGAACAGGTGGTTCTGCCAATGTATGGGCACAGCGCACCGGTAAGACAAAGGTGACAGGGACTTCGTCTGCCAATGGAACCTGGGGTAAAGGTAGTGTGGTTTTCTCTTCCAATGGAGTACGCAGAGTATCGTTGGGTGTTGAGGCTGTACATACAACTAATGGAGAAGAAAAGATTATAGGTTTTGACAATTTACAGTTGTTTGATATTACCGCCAATAGTAATGAAGCGGATTTGGCAGAACTTTTGGACGATATGGTGACAGTTGCAAAGAGTCTGCTGGCAAAGACAATGGACAATGAAACGATGCGCCCAACTTTGGAGAATGCAGTGACTTGTGCTGAGCAGATGACTGAGTATAATGCCTTCAGCGAATTGTACGCGTCATTTATCCTTTTGCGTGACGCCATCCGTCATGCTCAAGATCCCAACTATACTGGCATTGTTGAAATTCAGCATGCGAATGATGTACCTCAACCAGTATTTGACTTGTCCGGTCGTAAGGTGTCTGACGATGTAAATGGTGTGCAACTGCAGCAAGGTGTTTATATTATCGGTTCGCGGAAAGTGGTGGTGAAGTAAAGAAGTAATTGTTAGACAAAAATGAAATAAGGAATGGGATTCACTTTAGGTCTCATTCCTTATTTCATTTTACGTTGATACACACTAAAACTGTTTCAGTATGCTTTGCATTATAGACAACAAAAAAGCGATACCAATCGGCATCGCTTTTATAGTATTCGTTAACGAAACGATTATGCTTCTGCTTTAGCTGTAACAGAAACTACGCTTCTGTTCTGACGGCCTCTGTAAGCACCTTTCTTGAAAGTTACTACACCGTCTACCAATGCGTAAAGTGTGTGATCCTTACCCATACCTACGTTAGCTCCGGGATAGTGAACAGTACCACGTTGGCGAACGATAACGTTGCCGGCAATACACTTCTGTCCACCGAAAATCTTTACGCCTAATCTCTGACTTGCTGACTCACGGCCGTTCTTAGAACTACCAACACCTTTTTTATGTGCCATTTTCTTCTACGTTTTTAAGGATTAAGCAATAACTTGTTTAATGGTTAACTCGGTGAACTGTTGACGATGACCGTTCAACTTACGATAACCTTTTCTTCTCTTCTTGTGGAAAACCAAAACTTTGTCGCCCTTTACAAGCGGAGTGATTACCTCACATACCACTTTAGCACCTTCTACGGTAGGAGCGCCTACAGTTACGTTACCATCGTTGTCTACCAACAACACTTTCTCAAATTCAACAGCTTGGTTAGCCTCGGCATTTTGAATGTGGTGTACAAACAATTTCTTGCCTTCTTCAGCTTTGAACTGCTGACCGTTAATTTCTACAATTGCGTACATTTTTATTTATTAAACGGGTTTTTCCATAAGGCGGAGCACCTTCGTGGTCTCGCTTTTTTGAGCCTCCATGGACTAAATCGGGTGCAAAGATAATAATAATGGTGGATGTAACCAAACTTTTGACTTTATTTATTTGTCAAAAAGTACATCCACCATTATCTAAAGATTTATAATTTGTTTTCTGCAAGATAGCGCTCTGCCTCTATAGCAGCCTTGCAACCGCTGGCTGCTGCTGTGATGGCTTGGCGATAGTGTGGGTCTGCTACGTCGCCGGCAGCGAATACGCCGGGAACACCTGTGCGTGGTGATGCGCCTTCGGTGATAATGTAACCCACTTCGTCTGTCTTTACCCAAGGTTTGAAGATGTCAGAGTTAGGCTTGTGTCCGATGGCAAGGAAGAAACCGTCGATAGCGATATCGTAGTGTGTCTCATCGGCTTCGCCCAATCGTTTTACAAGATGAGCACCTTCCACACCGTTCTCTCCAAATAATCCTTCGGTATTGTGTTCAAACAATACTTCAATTTTCGGGTTCTCCATGACACGTTCCTGCATAATCTTAGATGCACGAAGGAATGGTTTGCGGACAATCAGATATACTTTTGCTGCCAAACCTGCCAGATAGCATGCTTCTTCACAAGCAGTGTCACCGCCGCCTACCACAGCTACTACCTTTTTGCGATAGAAGAAACCGTCGCATGTGGCGCATGCGCTTACACCCATACCTGCATACTTCTTTTCATCTTCAAGTCCCAAGTATTTGGCTGTAGCACCTGTTGCAATAATGACTGTTTCAGCTTCTACCTCATCACCATTGTCAAAAGTTATCTTGTAAGGTCTTTCGCTCAAATCTGTTTTGATAGCGATGGCAGAACGCATGTCTACGCCGAAACGTTCTGCTTGCTTACGTAAGTCCTCCATCAAGTCGGGACCGGCGATACCTTCGGGATAGCCCGGGAAATTTTCCACTTCAGTGGTGGTGGTCAACTGTCCGCCCGGTTGTATACCTTCGTACAAAACAGGGCTGAGATTAGCACGTCCGGCATAGATGGCTGCGGTATAACCTGCAGGGCCGGAGCCGATGATCAAACAACGAATATGTTCCATGTGATTTTATTTGTTTTAAATAATTGACTGAGTTTATCGCAGGTCTATCACTTCTGCTTCCGGATAGTCCTTAGGGTCGAATTCAAAATCCTTGTCTGTGAAGATTTTTCCCGATTCAAGGTCGTGGATGGTAATACGTGTCCACTTGCTGTTTTTGGCATCCTGCATGCGAATACACATCGGTGCATAGGTGTCTTTGTCTATGTTAAGGACAAAAACATTGACACTCTTGTTGCGTTTTTTTGCAGAAAGTGTTACTTCATAGCATTTCTTCCCTCTAAGTTCGCTTTCTTCCATTTTATATTTATACCCTTCTTTGTAGAGCTGGATGAACATATAAGGGTTGAGGTTCTTCAACTCTTCTTCGGTAGGTGTGCTGACATTTACTTCTTCGTTTGCCTTGATATAGGTCCATTGCGTTTCTCCGTTGAACCATGTGGTCATATCAGCAGTGGTAATCTGGAATTTATTGTTCTCAAAGCAGATGGTACCGGCGGTAAAACCTTGTGAGCTTCCTTCTGAGAATATTTCGGCCTTGAAGGTGGCCTGTACTCCCTTCTCTTTTGTGAGAAAATCGGCAGTGGCATCCAGAACCTTGCGGGCATCGGTGTGTCGTTGTGCATTCAAAGGATAGAAAGCCGACAGCACAATAGTCATACCTATTATATATTTCAGCAGTTTCATGTTGCGATTATCTAAGGTTGTTCAATTTCATTTCTAAATCATTGTCGTCAATGCAGAGCACTTCTCTTGGTTTACTACCTTGTGCAGCTCCTACGATACCGGCTTTCTCCAGTTGGTCCATGAGACGTCCGGCGCGGTTGTAACCGATGGCAAACTTACGTTGTATCATGGATGTAGATCCTTGCTGTGTAGCAACAATCAAGCGTGCAGCCTCTTCAAACATCGGGTCCAAATGGTTCATATCTACATCTGCCAGTCCACCATTCTCATCGCTTTCCATTTCCACTCTCGGTAATTCAAATGGTCCGAGATAACTTTGTTGCTTGGCAATGTGTGCAGTGATTCTTTCCACTTCGGGTGTGTCGACAAAGGCACATTGTACACGTACCGGTTCACTACCACTGAGGAATAGCATGTCACCGCGACCAATCAATTGGTTGGCTCCCGGACGGTCAAGGATGGTGCGTGAGTCAATCATGGCGCTTACCTTAAAAGCCATACGTGCAGGGAAATTGGCCTTGATAGTACCGGTGATGATATTGGTTGTCGGACGTTGTGTCGCGATAATCATATGAATACCAACGGCACGTGCTAATTGTGCGATACGTGCGATGGGGAGTTCAATTTCCTTGCCTGCTGTCATAATGAGGTCGCCGAACTCGTCAATGATTACTACGATGTATGGCATGAAACGATGACCGTTTTGCGGATTAAGCTGACGGTTCTTAAACTTGGCATTGTATTCTTTCAAATTTCTAGCTCTGGCTTTTTTCAGTAAGTCGTAGCGGGTGTCCATTTCACAGCACAGACTCTTTAGGGTAGCCACTACCTTTTGTACGTCTGTGATAATAGGCTCGTCACCACTGTCTGCAACCTGTGCCAAAAAGTGATTCTCGATGGGTGAATAGATACTAAACTCCACCTTTTTGGGGTCCACCATCACCAATTTCAATTCAGCTGGGTGTTTCTTATATAAAAGCGAGGTAATGATAGCATTCAAACCTACGGATTTACCTTGTCCTGTTGCTCCTGCCACCAATAAGTGGGGCATTTTTGCCAGGTCAACCATAAAGACCTCATTGGTAATAGTCTTACCCAATGCGATAGGAAGTTCGTAGTCTGTCTCACTGAACTTCTTACTGTTTAGGATACTCTCCATTGACACCATACAAGGGCGTGCATTGGGCACCTCAATACCGATGGTACCTTTGCCGGGTATGGGGGCGATGATACGGATGCCTAAAGCACGAAGACTCAAGGCGATGTCATCCTCTAAGTTCTTGATGCGCGCTATACGCATACCCTTATCAGGGGTGATTTCATATAGAGTGATGGTAGGCCCAACCGTAGCCGTGATGGATGAAATCTCAATGCCGAAATTTCTCAATACTTCCACGATGCGGTCTTTGTTCTTATTCTGTTCGTCCATATCCACCGATACCTCATTGTTACTATGTTTGTCCAGTAAATCCAATGTGGGGTAACGATAGTTTTCCAAATCTAATTTTGGATCGTATGGTTCCAATGCACCCTTACCATCAATGTCAGCCATTTCCTCGGTTTCAGTTTCTATAATATTGAGGTCAAGCGACTTGGTGTTCTCTTCGGGACGATCAAGTATATTATCCTCTATGGGGTCTTCTTCGGTGATATCAATGATGGGTTCTTCTTTGTCCTTCTCTTCTGGAAGTTCAAAATCTATGGTAGGTGCCGGTTCCTCTTGGGTATTTATCGCAAATTCCGTTTGTGGAGCGTCTTCGGTTGGTTCCTCAGTTGGTTCCAAATCTTCCTTGACTGTTTTATCCCTTTCCGGTAGTTTGGATTTGATATAGCTAATAGGGTTCAGTATCTTACGAATCCATTTCATTGTTTCACTGCTGACATATACCAGATAGCAGATGGCGATAAATGCAAGGCTCAGGAATGTGCCAATGCCTCCGATGCGTTGACTTAACCATACGGTGACATTATGACCATGGTTACCCCCCGGATTCATAAAACCGAGATTCTCGCTGTTTCCAATGATATCCTCTAAGAAAAATGCGCATGCACCGGAGAACCAAAAAGTGAGAATGGTGCAGTTCATGAACCATTTCCAAAATCTGATTTTGTATGCGCTGATGAGTTTCA
>JAGBUF010000299.1 GCA_017630975.1 Paraprevotella sp.
ATAGAACGCATCCTCTCCAATGCTTGTCACACTTTCCGGGATGGTGATACTTGTCAGTCCGGTGCAACCCTCGAACGCAAAGTCTCCAATGCTTGTCACACTTTCCGGGATGGTGATACTTGTCAGTCCGGTACAATATAGGAACGCATAGCTTCCAATGCTAGTCACACTGTTCTCAATAACACATTCTTTAATATTGGTTCTATTATACCAAGGCGCACCATCATAATCATAATCCTCCATCTCCCCACTACCCGTAATCTCCAATAATCCTGTTTGGGTGTCCAAAGACCAATTCACACTCTCACCACAAGAACCGCTATACACTTCGGCATAACTTTTTACTGATACGCTCAGGCACCAGAGCGCTACCAGTAACACTTTTAAAGTACACCATTGTTTCATTATTTGTTTCTCCTTTCTACCTATAAGTCCCCGAAGTCGGCAATACCTTTTATTATAAACTTACGCATATAAGAAAGATGTGAGACTTCGCAAAATGCTTCCTTACTCCATAGCACTCCGCCACGGATATTGCAAATATAAAACATTTTAAGTTCCTCCTATTACGAAAAGCATGAAAATATCATCTAGGGGAAAATAAAAGCATAAAAGGAAGAGAGGCTTTGATGGAAAAGGTGTATCTTTGTAACCAAAGGGAAGAAAACAAATCACATGACCCAACAAGTTGAAATCATATTGAAAGAACGCACACGCGGATTCCACCTCATAACGAGAGAGATAGCGGAGCAACTGCCGGCACTGCCTCGCATCGGGCTACTCAACCTGTTCGTAAAACATACGAGTTGCGCCCTCTCCATCAACGAGAATGCCGACCCCGATGTGCGCACAGATCTGGCTAAGATATATGACCGCTTGGTGAAAGAAAACGAGCCCTACTACGACCATGTATTTGAAGGAGCCGACGACATGCCGGCTCACGCCAAATGCAGTCTGACAGGTGTCAGTCTGAGTATTCCCATTACCAACGGACGACTGAACATGGGCACTTGGCAAGGCATTTATCTGTGCGAGTTTCGTGATTATGGCGGAAACCGTAAGATTGTGGCAACAATAATAGGAGAATAGAAATGATAGATAGGGCAACGGTAGACAGGATTATAGACGCGGCACAAATTGTGGATGTTGTGTCAGACTTCGTCACACTGAGCAAAGCCGGTGTGAACTACAAAGGTTTGTGTCCGTTCCATGACGACCGTACCCCGTCATTTGTTGTTTCTCCATCCAAGGGTCTATGCAAATGTTTCGCTTGCGGAAAGGGTGGTAATGCAGTGCATTTCATTATGGAGCACGAGCAACTATCCTACCCTGACGCTCTACGCTATCTGGCGAAGAAATATAACATAGAAATCAAGGAACGTGAGTTGTCCGACGAGGAGAAACAAGCGCAAAGCGAGCGCGAAAGTATGTTCATCGTCAACGAATGGGCATGCCAGTTCTTCCAGGACCAACTCAGCAACACCGTTGACGGCAGAGCCATCGGTATGGCATATTTCCGTTCCCGCGGATTCAGAGATGATATCATCAAGAAATTCTGTTTGGGATTTAGTCCGACACAAAGGGACGCATTAGCAAAAGAAGCCAAGAATAAAGGTTATAAAGAAAGTTATCTGCTCAGTACCGGCTTGTGCTACAAGCGTGAGAATGGACAACTACAAGACCGATTCTTTGGACGTGTCATCTTCCCCGTACACACATTGAGCGGGAAGGTCGTAGCATTCGGAGGACGTGTGTTGGATGCCGCCACAAAAGGAGTGAGCGTTAAGTATCAGAATTCGCCGGAATCGTCCATTTATTCAAAGAAGAAAGAGCTTTATGGTTTGTTTCAGGCCAAACAAGCCATAGTCAAACAAGACCTTTGTTTTTTGGTGGAAGGCTACACCGATGTCATTTCCATGCACCAAATGGGGGTAGAGAATGTAGTTTCCTCCTCCGGTACAGCGCTGACCACTGACCAGATCAGGATGATACATCGTTTTACGGATAATATCACCGTCCTTTATGATGGTGATGCCGCAGGTATCAAAGCATCAGAGCGCGGTATCGATATGTTATTGGCAGAAGGCATGAATGTCAAGCTCCTACTCCTGCCGGATGGTGACGATCCGGACAGCTTTGCTCGCAAACATAATGCAACGGAATATCAAGCATACCTGAATGATCACCAGACGGACTTTATTAAATTCAAGACCGACCTGCTCTTAAAAGAGGCACAAGGCGACCCAATCAAGTTATCACGCCTTATCAACAGCATTGTACATAGCATCTCTGTTATTCCCGATGAAATCACGCGTTCTGTTTATGTCAAACAGTCTGCTTTGATGTTGGGACTGGAGGAACGTACATTGGCCATCGCCATCGCTAAAGAAATCACAAAGGCCAAAGAAGAGAAACAAAAACAAAAAGAACGGGAGCAGAACGGAGCTATCAGAAACGAAGAAACGCCCCCTTCAATTCCGGTTCCGGACATTCACCATATACCTCAAGACACAGCTGTCCCCTTCCCTGTTACAGAAGACATACCACCATTGTCTGAAAATGACATCCCCAGCGCCCACCCGGACGTCGCTCCCATTACGTCGGCAGACATTCCTGTTGAGCCGCAAGTTTCGACAGAGAACACATACCTACCGCAACAGCAGACCAACGACATGGCATTCTACCGCAAGGAACTTCTGTTGATACAAATGGTCATCAGACATGGGGAGAAAGTCATGTGTTACACAGAAGATGAAAAGCCTCTGTCTGTTGCCGAATATATTCATTATGCACTCAAGGAAGACGACATCAAGTTGCACACCCAATTGCATACCATGATTCTTGAGGAAGCAATGGCACACATACAAGAAGAGGGATTCTGTTCTGAACGTTTCTTCTTGAACCATTCGGATAATCGTATCAGTATGCTGGCCTTTGAACTGTGTGATGACAAATACCAACTCAGCAAATACCACTCAAGAGGACAGAAAATTACCAGCGAAGAGGAACGACTGATGGAATTGGTTCCCCATTTGATTGACGACTTCAAATTGGCCATCATCAAGGAGGATTTGAAACAAATCCTATTGAAGCTGAGAAACCCCGCAATTCTTTCCCATCAAGAAGAATACATGAAAATCATGAAGCACTACAAAGAGTTGAAAGACATTGAGTGCATATTATCAAAGGAAAGAGGCGACCGCGTCATTTCATAATCTCTGCTACATGAAAAAGCCACAGGAAGAAAAGATATACCACTCGCTGATGGAACTCATCGGACATACACCACTCCTTGAGCTGCATCGCATTGAGGAAGAAGAAAAAACCGGTGCAAGGATTTTAGCAAAGATAGAAAGTTTCAACCCCAGTGGC
>JAGBUF010000300.1 GCA_017630975.1 Paraprevotella sp.
ACATCTATTAATATTCACATTAAAGCAATTAGAAAGATGAAATTAAAGAAATCAATACAAACGGGCATTGTGGCGTTGTGCGCCACAATCGCCGGTGTTTCCTGTACTGATACATGGGATGAGCACTATAGTGTGAATAGCTCGTCCGTAGCCGGTGTCAGCTTATGGGAACTGATAGAGAATGATGAGTCTTTGAAAAACTTCAAGAGAGTGTTGGACTCATGCGAATTCAAGAGAGTGTTAGCATCAAGTCAGGTGTTCTCTGTTTGGGCACCCGAGATTGACGAGGCCACTGCACAACATTGGATTGACGTTTATAAGGCTGAAAAAGCACGTGGTGTACGTGAAGATGACAATAGTGCCTTGAATCAGTTTGTCAAGAACCATATTGCTTTGTACAATCATCAAGTATCAAGTGTATCTGGTAAGGATACCATTGTGATGATGAATGGCAAGCGTATGACATTATCTGCTGATATGTTAAACAACGACGCAACGATTGAAGGTACACCCGGAAATGCCGGTAATGGCGTTTTGTATAAAGTGAACAAAACATTGAGTTTTAACCCCAACATTTGGGAGCGTATACAAGCAGATTCAGTTGGTGATAACGCTTTAGACTCTGTCTATAAATTTTTCGCCACTTGGAATGAAGTGGTGCTCAATGAAGAAGCCAGTGTTCAAGGTGGTATCAAAGACGGTAAAGTGTGGTACTTGGATTCTGTCATGACTTTCAATAATACTTATTTGTATTCTTATGGTCAGATTTACAATGAGGATTCTATGTACTGGTATTCAGCTCCGACCAATAAGGTTTGGAATGAGAAATTACCTGAGTTCCGCAAGTTCTTCCAATTCCATAAGGATAGAGGAGCATTGGTGGCAGACTCTTTGCAGAATCATTATGCCAAGTTATTGCTGACATACCCTACCTTCTTTAATGTAAGAGATCAGTATAAGGAGTTCAATATAGAACAACCGGATTCCATTTTCAATACTTCTTACTCAAGTTATAATTATAAATTCAATGTGTTTGAAAAACCATTTGAGGCGAATGGAGTATTGGCAGGTTTGACATCGGAAGAATGTTCAAACGGTCGTCTGTATAAGATGAATGAATGGAATGTTCCTTTGTTGAAAACCACATTCTTACGTCAATTGGATATTGAAGCTGAATTTAATGATAATTATTCCAGTGTACCTTTAACTGCTGCTGGACGTGAAGATTCAATTGCAATCATTGTTTCAACAGTCGATCAAGGTGTAGATACTTGCAGAGTATCACGTGGTAGATTCATTCGAGTGTCTGATAATAGAACGACTGCTCGTAAGAATCAGCCTGAAATTTCATTTATGATTAACAATACGTTGTCTAATGTGCCTTATGATATTGCAGTAGTTTTTGCTACACCATTGGCACGTGATACTACTGAAGCCAGCAAAGCAGAAGCACAATTGAAACGTCAAGTGACAGCAAAGATTCGTTTCTATCCGAAATACGATAGTAATGAAATGCATAAACCCAACAATGCCGTAACCATTGGTTCAAAAATTGATGTGGATGCTACAAAGATGGACACAGTTATCATCAATACCGCAAGTGCATATAAGAATGGTGTTACCTTCCCTGTTTGTAATTATGGTGAACCGGAAGCCCGTGTAATTGTTACATTGCAATCTTTGAAGGGAAATGATGGTTTGTTGAAGAAAGGTTATGCACAGGAATTGTATATCGATGAGATTATCATGATTCCTCGCATTGAAGAGAACAAATAATGAGACTGAGTTTATTGTTTAACTTTTTGAGTATAAATAAATGAAAAAATATAGATTCTATTGTTTGGCCGCTTCTTTCGCTCTGACGATGGGAGTATTCGCTCAATCAGAAGCAACAGTTGATTCTGTCTCTGCGGCTAAAACAAAAAAGCAAGAAAAAACGGTTGAGACACGCGAGATCAGCGGTCGTGTCTTGAGCGTGTCTGCCAATACTCCTTTGGGTGGAGCTTTGGTCAGTGTGAGCGGTTATAAAGGCTACAGTACATTGACGAACGAAGACGGAACTTACAAGTTCAATGTTCCCGTGTTTGCTACGGCTTTGACTGTAACGGCACCGGATCATAACACTGTAAGAGTGGGATTGAATAAATCCGGCTTGATACGTGACATCGTGATGTACAATGTTATGGTGAGCAAGAAGTACGATGCAGATGAGAATATTTTGGATATTGCTTCTGCCGAGGATTTCGATTTGAGTACCAGTTTGAACATCACAACAGAAATCGGTAATCAATTGGGTGCCAATGTTCGTACCATTTCACGTGGAGGTACCCCGGGTTTGGGTAGTTACCTGACCATGAATGGTATCAATACTTTACATGGTAATGCACAGCCTTTGATTGTCATTGACGGTGTGATTATTGATCAACAATATGACAGAACGATGATTCATGACGGCTTCTACAATGATATCTTGACTTCATTCAATGTGAATGAGATTGAGAAAGTAGAAGTGATGGCAAATGGAACAGCTATCTATGGCGCAAAAGGAGCCAATGGTGTCATCTTGATCAAGACCAAGCGCAACTCAAGTTTGGCCACTAAGATTGACGCTACTATTTCTGCAGGTATCACTTTGGTTCCGAAGTCATATCCATTGATGTCAGGAGCACAGTACAAGACTTATGCCTCTGATTTGTTGGCATCCACAGGTACCAATGCGAATGAATTCCAATTCTTGAATCCTGATCCCAATTACTATTATTACAATAAGTATAATAACAATACCAATTGGAATGATCATATCTACAATGAGGCGTTCTCACAGAACTATGGTATCTCTGTTCAAGGAGGTGACGACGTAGCAAGTTATTTCTTGGCATTGGGATATAATGCAGCAAACAGCGTGTTGAATGAGAATGACGTTGATCGCTTGAATATCCGTTTCAACACCGATATCAATTTGTTTGAACGCATGTCTGTACGTTTTGACGCTTCATACAGCAATGTCACCCGCGCTTTGCAAGACCAGGGTGCACCAGATGGATATGACGAGGGTACAATTACTTCTGTCAACTATTTGGGTATGGTGAAGAGTCCGATGTTAAGTCCTTATGCTTACGCCAATGGTAAAATCAACGGTGCTGCTTATGACGTAGTAGACGAAAATTATCTGGATCAAGCCATGGTGAACCTCGGAAATGTCAATTACAGATTGGCAAATCCTGTTGCCATCAATGAATATGGTACTGCTCCAAACAAGAACTACTTTGAGAATTCATATTTGAATATTGCTGTAGAACCAAAGTATGAGTTTAATAAGAATGTAACTTTGAGTTCTTTGTTCAGCTATACTTTGACCAATACTGCCGATAAATATTACGTGCCGGTAAATGGTGTACCTAATTATTATGTTAAATCTATCGGTTTGACCATGGAGAATGAGATTTCATCATTGTATTCATCTCAAACTTCTTTGGTAAGTGACTCAAAATTAGCATGGCATAACCAATATGATGCTCATAGCATTGACGTGTTGGGTGGCTTCCGCTATATGACCGATCGTTATAAGGTAGATACTCAGTTAGGTTACAATACAGGTAGTGACAAGACACCGTTCATCAATAATACCAGAAATAAAATGACTACAGGTACAACTGATGAGTGGACATCATTGACTTGGTATGCTAAGGCACGCTATGACTTCAAGAAACGTTATTTTGTTGAAGGAGATTTGGCGATTGAAAGTTCTTCACGCTTTGGTAAAGATGTGAAGGATGGTTTCAAACTTGGTGGTGTTGCATGGGGCGTATTCCCCGGCATCCAAGCAGGTTGGGTATTGACCAACGAAGATTGGTTTGATGTAAAAGGTATTGATTTTGTTAAGTTTACTGCAGGTTATCATATCAGTGGAAACGATGGCATTGCATCTGATGCAACCCGTAGCTATTTCCAAAGTATATTGTTCCAAGGTATGGCAAATGGTTTGGTTATGGGTAATATCGGTAACTCTGAAGCACAATGGGAAACTACCAAGCGTTTCAACTTCGGTGCTGACTTGAATTTCTTGAACAACCGTTTGAACTTGAAGGTGGATGTATTCAAGAGCTGGACTGATAATCTGTTGACTTATCAGAATTTGAGCTTTATCACCGGTCTGGATAAGAACTGGGTGAACGGAGGTTCTCTGGAGAATAGAGGTTACACCGTATCGCTTAATGCTCATCTGTTGGCGAAACGCAATTGGAATTGGGAATTGGGTGCCAGTGTAGGTCATTATAAGAATACATTGACAGCACTTCCTAATGGTGAACAATTTGTTGATACAGAGGTTTATGGTGGAACCATTCGTTCACAAGTTGGCATGCCGGTAGGAATGTTCTATGGATATAAGACTGATGCTACCCAAAATGGTACTATCGTTTATGCTACTTCTGAGGAGGCAAAAGCAGACGGATTGTATATCTTGGGTGCTAACGGTATTGACAAGACCTATTTCGGTGCAGGTGATGTGAAGTATGTTGATAATGGAGATAAGGAAATCAACGAAAAGGATATGCAAATCATCGGTAATCCAAATCCTGACATCTTCGGTAATATCTTTACTTCTCTGAACTACAAGCGTATTCGTTTGGATGTTAATTTCAGCTACAGTTTGGGTAATGATGCTTATAATTATGTCCGTTCACAATTGGAAAGCGGATGCCGTTTCTTGAACCAAACTGAGGCAATGATGAATCGTTGGACTTATGAAGGACAAGTAACTGATATGCCAAGAGTAACTTGGGACGACCCAATGGGTAACGCTCGTTTCAGTGACCGTTGGATTGAGGATGCAAGCTATTTGAGACTCAAGAACGTGACTTTGAGTTACGAACTTCCTATCAACAATACTTTCATCCAAGGTTTGACCATCTGGGGACAAGCAAACAACCTCTTCACTGTTACCAAGTATCTTGGTGCAGACCCAGAGTTCTCTATGAGCAACAGTGTGTTGGAACAAGGTATCGACCGTGGCCTTTTGGCAAATTGTCGTAACTTCATGTTAGGTATAAAGATCAACCTTTAATTTTGACATTTATGAAACTGAAATCATATATTTTTCAAATAGCGTTGGCTGCGGCCGGAGCAGGTTTCCTCGGTTCTTGCGAGGACATGCTAACTCCTGAGTCCGTATATGTGTTGGATGCCGATAAAAACCATTTGGTGAACTCGGCGGATACAGCCAACTCACTTGTAGGTATCATCTACAAATTACAAGCCATCGGCGACCGCACCAATCTTCTTGGTGAGGTACGCTCAGACTTGGTATCATTGCGCACATCAGCGCCGAAGGATTTGCACGAATTGGCAAACTTTGAAGTTTCTGACGAGAACAAATATAATTCTCCGAAAGATTATTATGCAATCATCAATAACTGTAACTACTATTTGGCAAATGCAGACAAGAATGCATTTGACATAGGTGGTAACAGAATTTTTGAGAAGGAAATGGCGCAAGTACGCAGTATCCGTGCATGGACTTATCTGCAGTTGGCATTGAACTATGGTCGTGTTCCATTCTATACCACACCTGTCATCACAGAACAAGATGCAAACAAGATTCTTGAAAGTGGTGAGACCAAGGATATTTTAGGTATCTGTGATTATTTTATCAATGATTTGAAGCCTTATGTCAATGTTAAGTTCCCGCAACTGCATGTGGTAGGAAGCATTTTCATGGGACAATGTTTCTTCCCGATTGATATGGTATTGGGAGACCTCTATTTATGGAAGGCATCTATAGAGGGAAATCAAGCCATGTATCGTGAAGCTGCTAAGAGCTACATGAAATGGATTGCAACCAGTGAGAATTTAGGTGATTCACGTTCTAAAACTAAGTATTCGTTGCCATCAACCACCATTTCATGGGAAAAGCTGACAGGTGCTTCTAATGTCAGCAGCTTATCTATGTATATGACATATTCCGGTGAATATTCTGCGCCGAGCGGATATGGTGATGTCTTCACTATCATTCCTATGGACTCAGCTTCTTCACAAGGTTACTTCAGTGAAGTCAGAGGATTCTACAACTCTCCAACTACATTGATGGGAGGCTCAGAAGAGGCTAATTTGGCATTTGACAAGACAAAGGATTTCTGTATTATACCATCACAGCGTATACAACAAATCAGTAAGTCACAGGAATACTACTATATCGATAAAAAAACCGGCCGTCATGAAGAAATTGTGTTGGACGAAAATTGGAAGGATTATGAAGGTGACTTGAGATTGCCTAATATATGGAGCAGCGCCAGCCGTAACGTAACGGAAAATGGTATGGCCACCACCAAGCAGTTCCAAACTATCACTAAAACCAATAGCCGTAATATCACCATCTATAGAAAGACCGATGCATGGTTGCGTTTGGCTGAAGCCCTGAATAACGGTGGTTTCCCACGTATGGCATACGCTATTTTGGCAACCGGTTTTAGTAAGGAAGTGATTGAAGACAGCATTTATACTTATTGCAATACATCTGATTTGGCATATCTTGAGGCATTCATCAATGAAAATGCTGATGGTGATTATTCGCTGAAGAATTTCCATTGCAGAAATGGTATCATCACTGATGAAAGTGCTAATTCATTGACAAATATGCCTTATTATGGTTATGGCATACATTCGCGCGGAAGCGGTTATGCAGAAAAGAATCCTAACTATGCCTATCCGATGGTTGACACTCTGAAGGCAGATGGCTCGTTAGTGGATGGTTATCAAGGTGACCGTGTAGCATGGGCTTATGAACACATGGCGACGGAGCAGGCTGCAGTGGATAGCATGATTATCAATGAGGCGATATTTGAAACTTGTTTCGAAGGAAAGCGTTATTATGATTTGATCCGTTTTGCAAAGCGTTATCATAATCCTGAATGGGTGGCAGGTAATGTCAGTCGTCGTTTAGGTGAAGAAAACCAAGACGGAGCGCTTTATGGTAAATTGCTTGATGAAAGAAATTGGTTCATGAGTTGGGGCGGTCAAATCGGCTTAAAATAAGAACAATAAATATCAATAAAAAGAGGCTGTTTCCTGAACAGCCTCTTTTTGTGTCTTATGTATTATCATCCCCTTACAATAAAGGCTTTTTTGAAGTTTTTTCTTCTTATTCTGAAAAAGAAATAGTAATTTTGCGAATCGTTAATAATCAG
>JAGBUF010000036.1 GCA_017630975.1 Paraprevotella sp.
AAAACCGACATTGTAAGTCATTGTACGTTCCCAGCACAAATCCACATTACCAATCGTTACAGGTATAGCGCCTATTCCTGTTCCATAAGCATAGGAACCGTCATATTTATACATGGTCAGTGCCTGATAAGGACTAAAACTTACTTTACCGGTATATCCAATACTTCCGCGCAGTTTCAACAAGTCAAACTTATCTTTTACGCCCTTCATAAATTTCTCATTCAGGATATTCCAACCTGCACCTGTCGCCCAGAAATGTCCAAAGCGTTGGTTTTCGCCAAACTGTGACGATCCTGTAGTACGATATGTACCATCCAACACATAACGGTTACGGAATGTATAACTACCATTGACAAAGAAACCGACATCTGATGTTTCTGCCTGTGTTCCAAACGGTGTCTCATTATCAGGATAGCCGGCTGCATTTCCGATATATGATAATTCGTCAGAATAAAAACCGACCACCTTAGTAATTGCAGAACTACTCTCAGCATGGTTGATTTCCCATCCTCCGGTCAAGCTCAACAATGATTCATCCTTAAACAATTTATTATACGCACCAACCAAGTTTCCGCTATAACTAACCCCCTTAGAGTTGTTATTATATAATGAACCTTTTTTACTCAATTCCGTTTCATCTTTGAAGTCTCTTGAATCAGGTGATTTATAATCTTCTGCCCATCCACTTTCTGCCACAATATTAAAGTGTCCGGTTATACGAAACTCTCTATTGATATCCCAACGAAAATCAGTAGAGTTTGAGAGCGAACGTGTCCCATCTAAAGCATAACTTCCCAACATAGCTTCATAAAGAGGATTGTCCAGGTCCCATGACAAGTTTGTATTGACTGTTCCATCTGCATTGAACATCGCATCATAAGGGTTCATCTTGGTATACTGAGAGAAACTTCCATAGGGAGAATCTTTGGACGAAACCTCAGCATAGGTTGTTCTATTAGATATCTGGAACTGATTGTTCAAATAATAATCCAATTTGAATCCCAAGTTGTAACGATGACGATAATCGCCTTTCATCACACCTTTAGTATCTCCAAAACGTCCACTCAACTCATAACGTAAATTTGCAGCGCCACCATATACTCTTAAAGAGTGATCATGAGAAAACGCTGTGCGCGCCGGTTGAGACAACCAGTCTGAATTCTGTCCACGACGGATAGTCTTATACCTTTCATTATATAGTTTGTCATACGTCCATTGCAAAGGTAAATTATTCTCATCTAACGCTCCTTTTGCATCATACAAACCGGCAAGGCGTTCATACTCGAGCTTTTCTGCAGCATTCAACACATCGTAATCTCCCAATACATGAAACTGTACATTACCTGTGAAATTATAAGCTACTCTCAAAGTAGATTCCTTGATAGGTTTTCGGGTAATAACAATGACACCATTAGCAGCCTTAGAACCATATAAAGCAGTAGCCGCCGCATCTTTTAATACGTTAATGGTTTCCACCTCATGCATGTCTAAGTCATACAATTCTTGCATGGTAATTTCTGTTCCATCCAATATAATGGTGGGTTGATTGACCGATTGTCCTTCGTTGGAGAAAGAACTCATACCACGGATGATAATCTCCGGTGCATGATTGGGATTAGAACCCATACTGGTATTCTGAACCATTTCCATACCAGGAGTCAAAGCAGCAATCGCAGAAATGAGATTGGTTCCTGACACCTGCATAATCTCTGTCGATGTCAATTGCTTGACAGAACCCGTAAAACTGTTCTTATTCTTCGCAAAGAAACCATTCACTACTACTTCACCCATTTCTTTGGTATCCTCTACCATTTCAACAGTCATACCAGGTTTACAATCCTTATCCGCAATGGTAACAGTTTTGTACCCCATCAACGAGATGCGTACTTCAAACGCTCCCATCGGTTTGGCTAAGTTAAAATTACCATCCAAGTCAGTAGAAACGCCTTTCACCAATTGACCGTTTTGCCATATCGCTACAGCCACACCTGGAATTGTCTCACCTAATTTCTTGTCCATGACAACACCACTGACAAACTTAGAATCAGTTTGTGCTTGAAGTGTCATAACATCACCGAACAAGGCCACCCACAAGAATAAGAATATTGGCAAATAATGCCTCATTTGCCCCCATTTTCCATGATTGTCTGTATTCCTTCTCATTCAATTTATATTTTATATTTGTTTTCGTATTCATCATTAACTATGGAACGAGAATTTTATAACTCTTTCCATCAACTTTTACCACATAAAGGCCGGCTTTCAAAGTCATCTCATGATATACATCGGACATTGTAGTAGAAACCAAGCAACAACCGCTTAAATCAACTACAGCAACATTACGCTTATCCGGTGATTTTTGTGAAATAATACACTTTCCATCCCTTACATTGACTTTGATTTCGTTTTCTTTTATATCAGATATTGCATCCTCCTCCGGTAAGAAACGGTCAAAAGGCAGTTCCAATAAGAAATCTACAGGTTTCGTCTCTCGTATCGTTTTAAAGTCACCCCAAACAGATGCATTCTTGTAAGCAGACAAACACCCTTTAGGGACAATCAGTGTTCCTTCACTCATATAAGTAGTTGCCCTAAATGCACATGGTGGTATAGGATAACCCAAAGCCGGCTCAATACCCATCTCTATCGGATTCCATTTCACCCATACTGTTTTAAGAGATTCACAACCAAAAAATGCATTATAACCAAAAGTATTTAACGACTTAGGCAAAACAATATGAGCAAGTTTCTTGACATAACGAAAAGCATTATTACTTAAGCCAACCAATCCTTCCGGCAAACGTATTTCTTGGATAGACATATTCATTTCAAAAGCACTCTCGGGCAAGTAATCATTCTCTATGGTAGCTTCTGATAAATCCAGAACTTCTAATGACGGCATTTCGTCTCTGAACACAGGAAAATCCTCTGCTCGAACCATTCCTTTAACTTTCAGCCCTTTCGTATAATCCAGTTCCTCACCAGAAAGGACATCCTTTACTCTTGTTTCGGGAGTAGTGGTAATCTCACGATAAAACGTACACTCACCTTGTTTATATACCTTTATGTCAATATCATAATCTTCCATGACCCCACTAAGCATATAAACTCCATTTTGTTCTATCCATGCTTTCCCATTGGCTTTCACCACCAAAACATCATCCTCGTTCTCCTTGTCTATATATAGGTAGAAGTTTCTTCCTTTTACAGCCTTATCCGACCATGCTTGTTCCTTACTGGGCTGTATACTCACACCATCAACATGACTTGGATAATTGATATTCAACAAAGGTATTTTATATCCCACAGCAGGAATCCTATCCACAACATCATTCCCATAAGCAGCATCAACAGTACTATACATCACACCATCATATGTTGTCAACAAGCGGATTTCATCGCCTTCTTTCACCTCGGTTTCCTCGCTTATCTTTGAAGAAAAATATACAAAATTGATAGCAGAGATACTGGAAATATTCATTGTTGCCAACACCTCAACTATCTGATTTCCTCTTACTAAAGCCAAGACCAATTTTCCGCTCACCACATAGTAGCTATCCAATGTAGCAGCTGTAACTGTGATATAATCACCACCTTTTAAATTTAAAACATCCCCCTCGGGTGCGACCCATGGTTCCAACATCATTCCTATTCGGCCGTCTGACGAATAGATTTTAACCAGCGAAGTTCCGCTGATATAGGGTTTATTCTGTGCCACAACTGCCACACATGCCAACCATCCCCAAATTATCGTGAACAACAGTTTTTTCATACTTGCTTTTTTACAAATTGACAGAGAGTCCTAAGACCCTCTGTCAGTATAATATAAATGATTAAAGAATTACCTTAACAACGGCATTACCGCACTTCACAATGTATAAGCCTTTATTCAACCCATTTACTTGGTTGGCTACACCATTGAATACACAAGCACCGGACATGCTATACACTTGAACCGGAGCATTAGCACCAGCAACATAGATTACACCATTTTCTGCATAAACTTTAACTGCGCTTTCTTCTGCTTCCACGTCATTGATAGCATCACCTTGCTTTTGGATAGTAATGTTAGTATAACGTGCAGACCAATCACCCATGGTCACTTCTTTTGCAGTATAATTGGCATCCCAAGTCTCTGTTCTACGAGTAAATGTAAAGTCATCCATTGAGAAAGATCCATCTTCATTAGCTGTAATAGTAATATACTCCTTCTCTCCATCGTATAGAACATCATAAATTGATGTCAAGTAATCATCAGAGCTCCAAACACTCTTCACTTTTGCAGCTTGATCTGCCGGTATCTTCAACACATTACCCTCGACAACACATGGGTAAGCGGCATAAGTGCTATTATAGATATTGCCATGGACAAAGTCTTTAACATACAAGCCCAAAGATTCGCCACTATAATAATCAAAGACTTCCTCAATTACCAACTTTATGTTGTTAGTCGGATAGGTATAATCTGCAACATTAGTTTCTACATCTGCACTCAGCCAATAGGTTCCTACGAAGTCATAAGCCTCAACCTCAACTTCTTTCTCTACTTCCAAACCTCCATAGAAAGCAGACATATTTTCACTCAAAGTAGAAGTTGCGTTCCAATTTGCATCATAAACAATGTTCAATCTATAGAAAGAGAAATCAGTCATTGACCATGTACCATCTTCGTTCAATGTCAAATCAACAGTACCCTCGTCTGTTCCAAATCCATCAAACAGGACATCATAAGCCATTTCGGTATAATCAGCATTATTATATACACGTGCTACTTTCATATTTTGTCCCACAGGAAGTTTCAACGTATTTCCTTCTACTGCACAAAGACTTGCGCCCCATGTGTTGTCATAGATGTTACCATTCATAAAGGTTGTCACATAGTAACCATCTTCTTTTTCTTCAATCACAAAATCAAACTCAGTCGGATACTCATAATCCTCAACTAAGAACCATGGGTTAGTTGCTTTTACGTGGTATGTACCGGCAAAGTTCACATCATCAACTACACCTTCTTTTTTCGCAGTACCATAGAAATAATATTGCTCAAATACAAATACTGTTTCACCTTCAGCTTCAGTAGCTTTACTGATACAAACTGAGTTGTTCAAAGACAACGCTTTTTCTGATTCATATTTGAATTCAATCACCGCATCCAACACATTCGGAGCATAGTAGTCTGAGAATGCATAAGAATGGTCTTCAGTCAAATAAGCATCTTTCGCTTCAATACTTAAAACAAAACCATCATAAGTAGCTGGCAATGAAACAGGGACATAACCTTCTCCGTAGTTGATTACAGCTGTATATGATTGGAATGTTTCATCCAAAGCTGTCAATGTCATGTCAAATCCGGTTGGGAAATTAGATTCAGCATTGACATTATAACCACCGGTTTTAGCCTCAAAACGATATTCGCCACTCAAATCATGAATTTCAACAGTTTCTGCTTCTTTGAAAGTTAACTTACAATTGGTAAACTTAGCCAACACTTTGTCTGTGTTCCATGCACCATCTACTGTAATTGCAGTAAAGTCATTCAAAGTAATCTCCTTGGTATTAACATCAACAGTATAGTTCAATGACCAACCTGTACCATCAAACGGGCTAGCACCATCAGCGCTTCCTAAAATTACAGGAGTCCCCCAATAGTAATAAGATGAACCATTAGCATTCATCACCGTAATATTACCATTTGAATAGTTAGCAGTCTGTCCTTCTTCTACAGTACTACCTGCAATACCACAAATCATCAAGTCATATGGTGAACCTGATGAAATCACTACCTCGCACTTATCAGAGAACAAATCAGCATACTCTTGACCGTCTGCTGTAATCTCCATAGTACAAGTAAATTCATACGTTCCAAACAAGTCTTGAGGATTAACCACTTGTGCTTGTACAGGACTTGCTGCAAAGAATGCCAATACGGCTACAATCATTGCAAACATTTTTGAAGTAAAATTCTTCATAAGCTTTTCTTTTTTTGTTAATTAATAAATTTATTGTTCGCGTTTTATTCTTTTCTTATCATTCACATCATAGCACACGAGTGCCTATTTGGGTGCAAATTTACTCAAAAATCACATAATTAAATAAGAAAAGTGAAGATTTTTAGTTAAAAACGTACATCAATCTTACAAATTCAATAAAAAACAAGACAAACGCTTAAAAATTCGTTTGCCTTGTTTTTCTTCTATTCACTCAGAATAGGCTCTATAATATTGCCTATCCTTGTTTCATCCATCTGAAATAGGTTTCCAATAAATCTTTGGCTGCCACAAAAGAAGTTTTTTGACCGGAAAGAACCATATCTTCCGACAATGGCAATCGGGATGATATTAATTCGTTCTGAAAGAAACTATTTCGTAGTTGTTCATTGATACTCTCATACATCCAATATTTAGCTTGCTCATTGCGTCGATGCTCAAAATAACCATTCGCCTTTACAAAATCCATGTACTTGAATACCATATCCCAAACCTCCTTTACACCCAGATTGTAAAAACCGGAATAAGTCAGCACTTGTGGAGTCCAACCACTATCGGGCGCAGGGAAGAGATGTAATGCATTTCGAAATTGCGTAGCGGCTAATTGACACTTGTCCACATTATTACCATCGCATTTGTTAATAACGATTCCATCGGCCATCTCCATAATTCCACGCTTGATTCCTTGCAATTCGTCGCCCGTCCCTGCCAATTGAATCAGCAAGAAAAAATCCACCATGGAATGACAAGCCGTTTCACTCTGGCCTACACCTACCGTTTCTACAAAGATTTTATCAAAACCTGCAGCCTCACAAAGAATAATACTTTCACGCGTTTTCCTCGCCACTCCGCCCAATGAACCAGCCGAGGGACTGGGGCGGATAAACGAATCAGGATGCACAGAAAGCTTCTCCATTCGAGTTTTGTCGCCCAAGATACTACCCTTGCTACGCTCACTACTTGGATCAATGGCCAACACCGCCAATCTACCACCATATTCCTCTAAAACATGGACACCAAACGCATCAATGCTGGTACTTTTACCGGCACCGGGGACACCACTGATACCGACTCTGACGGAATTCCCAGAATAAGGCAAACATTTTTCTATCACCTCTTGTGCCATCGTCTGGTGGTCCGGATGCGTACTTTCTACCAATGTCACAGCTTGCCCTAATATCGTCACATCACCCTTCAGAATACCTTCGACATAATCACTAACAGATAATTTTCTATGCCGAAAACTCCCCCTTTTCAAATAAGGATTTACAATTGAAGGTTGCGCCACTCCGCTATTTACAGTCAATCCCTTATATTCTGCACTATTTTCCGGATGCTCCATCGTTCTTGATTCTTTTCTTTATTCACTTTTATGGTTACAGTTCTCATGGGTTGAAATGGATCATTGACTATCAACAATAATTGCAACTCATTATCCCCCTCCACCAGATACTCTGCATCTACACTCACTTTCATACGAGCCACACCTCCTGGCTCAATATTCTTATTGCTCAAACTTACCGTCAACGCCTTATTAAGCATCTGCAAACCTGTAATATCCAACATCTGCTGCCCTGTATTTTTAATATACAAGCTCATTGTTTTTCGTCTTTTACTCAAAGTTCCCATATCCAACAAGTCGGCTGACAAATCCATACGAGGAGCCAAGGCTCTTTCTTTGGCAGTCATTGAAGAAAAATCGGGCAATAAAAGGATAGACACAGCTATTTCATTTTCATCGGATACATGGTCTCCTTCATAGCGCGACAAATACACGGAGGTTTGTGTTAACCCCATCGTATTCAATTTTTCTGAATTGAGAGTAAGTTCTATTTTTCCGATACGCCCACCTGCCAACACCTCTGGACTATAACGCGCTGTAAGATAAGACGGCAAATGCATCAAACGAGGTTGATATGACTTTCTCCCTCGGTTCAGCACCTGCAGTTCCACTATCGGCTGATCTCCTTTATTGACATTTTCAAACTCAACTTTATTGGCTGTCAGACGCAGATCGCCCATTTCATAAGGAAACGCACCGCTAAAATCAGTCACTTTTTTCACCACACGCCCTTGAAAATGCAGATAAACAGGGTTTTCTGAAACATTCGTAAAGACTTCGATATCTTTTTGAAATACTCCAAGCATCTTTGCATCATATATCGCATTGATAGTTGCAGTATTGCCGGGAGGAATAGGCTCGCGGTTCCATTCCACTACCACACAACCACAAGAAGGATTCACTTCCTTGATCACCAAGTTCTCATTTCCTGTATTACGTACCTTAAAAACAACCTTGGCCGGAACCTGGAACATGATTTCGCCTAAGTTCTCAGCATCATGCTCCGCCTCTATCTTGGGCTGCGCTAGTATACACGCAGAAAAAGCACAACCGCCCAATATCAATAGCAATCTCCTAAAGTTCATGTTTTTCTTTATTTTAGGGCAAAGGTAAGAAAAACGAAAGAGAAGACAACCATTCACAACGCTTTTTATTCTTTCTCTTATTCTTTCATGTTCAAAGTTCGCAACGAAGCCTCCATTCGCCGAAGCAGGTTGCGTTTACCCGTATCAGGAGAGTACACAAACCCCTCTACAACAATCATCCGATGGTGCAACGAATCCGGAAAAGCCAATGACACAAAGGGTCCGCCTATCGCCCCCTTATGCATTTCCCATAGACCCCGCATTTCATATACTTTTCTTCCATCATTCAGTCTTATTTCTTGTTGCAATACCAACGGTGTCCCCGCTTCTTTTGTCGTAGTCATCCATTTTTCGGGCGTTGAACCGGGAATATTGATCCGCATCACCGAGTCACGTGCATCGACCCACTCACTTATAAAACGTGTTCCGTCTTTCTCATAAGGCAAACTATATGCTACAAAATTCAAATCCTTATCCAAACGGTCGGTCGATGCCCAAAGAAACTGCTCAGCCTTTTTAACTTTCTTAATATCAGAAGGCACATTTACAGAACATCCAAGCACCTCGCGCAATGCTACATCTACTACCTTACTGTACTTTTTCTTTAACTGCTGCATCTCATATTCCAATTCTGAGCAGACCAACAAATCTACGACATCATGACCACGAACAGATAAAAAAGACGATAAGGCCGATGGATTCGGGGCAAAAATACTGATATATATTTGCGGATGAGCCTTCACATTATACGCTACATTCATCTTACATTCCTTCAAATTGGGATTGATCCGCAGCTCTACAATATTACGCATGGTTGTATATCGTGCGGTGAAATGTTGGGGATATAGACGCATCATCCTGAACAACGGCTCACTTTGTGACAAACCTGGTACATCTGCTTTCAACACTTTCTCTATGGAATCGCGCAACGAAGAGTTCCATACCGCCTCATCTACTATCAACAATAATTCATTGGGTAAACCTTTGGAAGAGGGCAAGACTTTGCGCCTTTCTGTTTTCCCATCACAAGCCATAAAAACACCTACCATCAATACCATGCAAAAGGCCTGAGTTAGAATCAATATCATCCGTTTCATCGTCATTTTAAGATTTAAGGTTCTACATTTAATTCTTTCCCTTCTGCAATTGCAGAAAATTCCGGTGCATACACACAATTCATCTTCATATTTCCCATCCTGTATGTACCGGCACGCTCCACATAGCACTCCATTTCCAGCACATAAGTACCCTTTGGTAAAACATCAAAATAATAATTGATTGACGCATCTTTAACTTCTTTATAATAACCCAAACCATTCATATAGCCATAACCGGAAATAGCATCTGTCGGTTCAAGGCATGCTGCTCGTCCGATTTTAAAACACACGAATTCATAATCTTTATCTGCGCTCAACAAAAACCTCAAATTAATACGATCCCCTATTTTCAAATGAGTGCTATCCAATTCACACCTTATACTCATGCCTTCGGACGTCCGTTCTACCTCTGCCATTGGCAAACGATATTGTGCATACAATGCCCCCCAAGCCATTGAATCATCTTTTTTATTCACCCGAAGTTTTTTCAGTCCATGATTCAACCTTTCATCTGTTGATTCAATCACATAACCCAAACCTCTCCACTCTGTATCGGAAGAAGAAACTGAGAGAATAGTTTTGCCCCATCCATTTTTTATCGACAATTTATCACACATTCCTTTCGTAGCATCCGGTGTGCAGACAGTCGCCATTGCATTGATAGCCTCCAATGTTGTACTAGCACCTCCCCAGTCCTGCACCCTTTTCTGACTCATCAACCACCTGAGTAATCCGTTCATCAACTTTTGATTATTTTCGCCACACAAGTGCATCGCCTCCATAACTGCAACATGTTCTTCAATCTTCCTTTCTGCCGAAACAAAACCATTGGATGGATATTGCAAACTCACTCCCTGATTTGTGGACACCAGATGTTCTTTTATTGAACGAAGCATTCTGT